>DASZUW010000390.1:0-4300 GCA_035547475.1 Solirubrobacterales bacterium | reverse complement strand
GGCGCCGAAGTAGTCGCGCAGGCCCTGGATCAGCCCGGCCGGCCCGTGCTCGCGGCGGTAGCCGTCGTAGTAGGCGAGCGAGCTGGTGAAGGCGGGGACGGCGACGCCCTGCTCGACCGCCGCGGCGATCACCCGCCGCCACGCCTCCTGCCCGTCGGCGACCGCGTCGCGGAAGTAGGGCACGGTGAGGAGGTTGACGACCTCGCCCGCGTCGTAGGCCTCCTTGATGCGGTTGAGGAAGCGGGCGCGGATGATGCAGCCGCCGCGCCAGATCGTCGCCAGCGCGCCGAGGTCGAGGTCCCAGCCGTTGGCCTTCGAGGCGGCCGCCATCTGCTGGAAGCCCTGCGCGTAGGCGACGACCTTGCTCGCGTAGAGGGCGGCCTGGATGTCGTCGACGAGCTCGCGGCGGTCCGCGGTGAGCGCGGGCTCGGGCCCCGCCAGCACCTTCGCGGCGGCGGCGCGCTCGTCCTTCAACGACGACAGCGCACGGGCGAAGACGGCCTCCGTGATCGCGGTCAGCGGCACGCCCTGCTCGAGCGCGTCCTCGGCGGTCCAGCGCCCGGTGCCTTTCTGCTCGGCCTGGTCGACGATCTTGTCGATCAGCGGCCCCTCGCCACGGGGGTCCTCCTTGGCGAGGACTTTGGCCGTGATCTCGATCAGGAAGCTTTCGAGGTCGCCTTCGTTCCACTCTTCGAAGGTCCTGGCGATCTCGGCGACGGAGAGCCCGGCCACGTGGCGCATCAGGTCGTAGGCCTCGGCGATCAGCTGGATGTCGGCGTACTCGATGCCGTTGTGGACCATCTTCACGTAGTGGCCCGCGCCGTCGGGCCCGACGAAGGTGCAGCAGGGCGTGCCGTCGACCTGGGCGGCGATCGTGGTCAGGATCTCCTCGACCTCGCCGTAGGCCTCGCGGGTGCCGCCGGGCATGATGCTCGGCCCCAGCAGCGCGCCCTCCTCGCCGCCCGACACGCCGATGCCGAGGAAGCGCAGCCCGCGCTCCTCCATTTCGGCGGTGCGCCGCCTGGTGTCGGGGAAGTGCGAGTTGCCGGCGTCGATCAGGATGTCGCCCTCGTCGAGCAGCGGCGCCAGCTCGCCCAGCACCGCGTCCACCGGCGCCCCGGCTTTCACCATGATGATGATCTTGCGCGGGCGCGCGAGCGCGGCGACGAACTCCTCGTTCGACTCGGCGGCGGTGAAGTCGCCCTCCTGCGCGTGATCGGCCATGAACTGGCGGGTTTTCTCGGGGCTGCGGTTGTGGACGGCGACCGACCAGCCGTTGCGGCCGATGTTCCGGGCCAGGTTGGCCCCCATCACCGCGAGGCCGGTGACCCCGATCTGGCTCTGCTCGCTCATGGTGGTGACCCTAGCGAGGGACGAGCTCGGTCGGGGAGGACGCCGCGGAGGCTACGGCGGGCCCAGGGTTGATCGCGATCAACGTTGATCGGCAGGGGGAGCGGGCGCAAAGTCCGCGGCGAGGAAATCGACCGAGAGAGGTGAGAGATGGCGGCGACCGGCGAGATTCGTGACGGGTTGGAGGGAGTGGCGGCGTTCGCGTCGGAGATCGCGGAGCCCGACCGGGACGGCGGCGCGTTGCGGTATCGCGGCGTCGACATCGAGGAGCTGGTCGGGACGCTGCCGTTCGAGGGGGTCTGGGGGCTGCTCGTGGACGAGCGGCCGGACCGGCCGCTGGCGCCCGCGGAGGCGCACCCGCTCGGCTACCGCACCGGGGACACCCGCGTCGACGTCCAGTCGGCGATCGCCGCGCTCGCCCCCGAGTGGGGCTTCGACCAGCTGGTCGACGTCAGCCCGGAGGTCGCCCGCGACCAGCTCGCCCGCACCGCCTCCACGACGCTCTCCTTCGTCGCCCAGTCCGCCCGCGGCGGCGGCGTCGCCCCCGTCCCCCAGCCGCGGATCGACGAGGGGCGCACGCTCGCCGAGCGCTTCCTGCTGCGCTGGCGCGGCGAGGCCGACCCGGCGGCGGCCGAGCTGATCGACGCCTACTGGATCACCGCTGCCGAGCACGGCATGAACGCCTCGACCTTCACCGCGCGGGTCGTCGCCTCGACCGGCGCCGACGTGGCGGCGGCGCTCTCGGCCGCGGTCGGCGCGCTCTCCGGCCCGCTCCACGGCGGCGCGCCCGCCCGCGTCCTGCGCATGTTCGACGCGGTCGAGGCGAGGGGTGACGCCGACGCCTACGTGCGCGAGCTGCTCGACCGCGGGGAGCGGATCATGGGGTTCGGCCACCGCGTCTACCGTGCCGAGGACCCGCGCGCCCGCGCGCTCCGCCGCCTCGCCGAACGGCTCGGCTCGCCGCGCCTCGACGTCGCCCGGGAGCTGGAGCGCGCGGCCCTGGCGGCGCTCGCCGAGCACAAGCCCGACCGCGTCCTCGCCACCAACGTCGAGTTCTGGTCGGCGGTGGTGCTCAAGCACGCGGGCGTGCCGCAGAGCCTCTTCACGCCGCTCTTCGTCTGCGCCCGCACCGCGGGCTGGTCCGCCCACGTCCTCGAGCAGAAGCGGACCGGTCGGCTGATCCGCCCGACGGCGCTCTACGTCGGCCCGGAGGCCCGCCCGCTGTCAGCATTGGTGGGGTGAGCGACGCGGTCGACAGGCTCGGCACCGAGGAGGTCGCGCGCCGGCTCGGCGTCAAGCGCGAGACGGTCTACGCCTACGTCAGCCGCGGCCTCCTGCGCCGCCACCCGGCGAGCGGGCCGCACGACTCCCGGTTCGACCCCGAGGAGGTCGAGCGGCTGGCGGCGCGGGCGCGGCGCCCGGACCGCTCGAGCGCGCTCGAGGTCGTGGTCGAGTCCGAGCTGACGCTGCTCGACCCGGCGGGCCACCTCTCCTACCGCGGCCGCGACGCGATCGAGCTGGCGAGGTACCGGAGCTTCGAGGAAGTCGTGGCGCTGTTGTGGGACGGGGCGCCGCCGGCGCCGTGGGTCCTGGACGAAGGGCGCGCCGAGGCGATCGAGGCCTTGGGCACGGCGCTCGGCCCCGAGGCACCTGACGCCGAGCGCATCGCCGCCGTGGTGGCGACGCTCGCGGCCCGCGACCCCGACCGCGACTCCCGCGATCCGGAATCGGTCCGCCGCGCCGGCGCCGCGTCCTTCGCCGCCATCCTCGCCGCCCTCGCCCCCGCCCCCGTGCGCGGTCGTCCTTTCCGACCCCCTCCCGACTGCGGTCGTCCCGACCCACCTCTAGCGCCGGCCAGGACGACCCCGCGCGCGAGTGGCGGTGCGGGGGGCGTCGCGGAGCGGCTGTGGGCGGCGCTCGCCGCCGGCGAGGGCAAGGCGCGGCCGGAGGAGGTGGCGGCGCTCGATGCGGCGTTGATCCTGCTCGCCGATCACGACCTGGCGGCGTCGACCTTCGCCGCGCGGGTCGCCGCGTCGGCTTGGGCGGGGCCCTACCGGGTGATCCTGGCGGGGCTCGGGCCGCTCGGCGGGGCGCTGCACGGCGGCGCCGGGACGGCGGTCGAGTCGCTGATCGACGAGGTCGCGGCGGGCGCCGACGCGGGCGAGGCGCTCGACGCCCGGCTCGCCTCCGGCCCCGTCCCCGGCTTCGGCCACCGCGTGTACCGCGACCGGGATCCGCGTGCCGACCACCTCCTCGCCCGCCTGGCCCCCGAGCGCGGGCGACCCTCGTTACACGCCCCCGACCGCGGGCGACCTCCGTTACGCATGGGTTTACCTAGGTCGCCCACGTCGGGACGGGTGTTACTCAGGTCGCCCGCGCTCGGGGCCGCGGGGGCGCTGCTCGACGCGGCCGCGGAACGCGACCTGCCGGCGCCGAACGTCGACTTCGCGCTGGCGGCGCTCGTGCGCGCGCACGGGCTCCGCGCCGGGGCGTCGGCGACGATCTTCACCATCGCGCGGATCGCGGGAATCGTCGCGCACGCGCTCGAGGAGTACGAGCACCGCCTGCGGTTCCGGCCCCGTGCCTCCTACGTGGGGCCGGCGCCGCCGTCGATCCCGTAGTCGCCGAGCAGCCGCCGCACCTCCTCGATCGAGGGCAACATCTCGACCGTCAGCCTGTCGACCATCTGGCGCCAGCCGGGGTGCGCGTCGATCGACTCTCGCAGGAGCGCGACGCCGCGCTCCGATTCGCCCCGTTCGACCAACGCCAGAGCGGCCCAGAACCGCAGCTCGTGGTTCTCCGGCGCCCCTTCCCAAGCTTCGACGTAGAGGTCGGCCGCGCGCGCCGTGTCGCCGGCGGCGAACGACTCGTCAGCCTCCCGCATCAGCGTGTAGCAGCGGCCCAGCCGGACGAGGCGGCGCAGCTCCCCGAGCGGGTCCTCGTGGTCCTC
>DASZUW010000389.1:0-4239 GCA_035547475.1 Solirubrobacterales bacterium | reverse complement strand
GTCGAGGTGACGACGACGAAGAAGACGATCGCGAACTCTTCCTCGCCGCTGCGCACGCCGGCGACGACCGGGAAGGTGGCGAGCCAGATCGGCGTCGCGCCGCGCAGGCCGGCCCAGCCGAGCATCAGCTTCTCGCGGAAGTTGAAGGAGGTGAGCGCGGTCGCCGCGAACGTCGCCAGCGGGCGGGCGAGGAAGATCAGCGCCGCCGAGAGGGCCAGGCCCTTGGCGGCGACGCTGCCGATGTCCGCCGGGAACACCAGCAGCCCGAGCAGGATGAAGAGGCCGATCTGCGACACCCAGCCGAGTCCCTCGTGGAAGGAGACGACGCTGCGCCGCGCGGGGATGCGGGCCGAGCCGAGCGCCAGCGCGGTCAGGTAGACGGCGAGGAGGCCCGAGCCGTGGGCGACCTCCGCGAGCCCGTGGGCGAGCGCCGCCGCGGCGATCGTCGCCACCGGGTAGATCCCATCGGAGGGCAGCTCGAGCCGCCTCATGACCCAGACCGCCGCCCGTCCCAGGACGACCCCGACGACGATCCCCACCGCGATCTTCAGCGCGATCAGCCCGACCATGTCGGCGGCGCCGTAGCCCGGCTGCTGGATCCATTCGATGAAGCCGATGACGAGCAGCAGCGCGACCGGGTCGTTCATCCCCGACTCGCCCTCGAGCGAGCGCGCCAGGCGTTTCTCCAGGGTCGAGTTGCGCAGCACGGCGAAGATCGCCGCCGAGTCGGTCGCCGCGATCGCCGCGCCGACGATCATCCCTTCCAGCCAGGTCAGGCCGAAGATCCACTTCGCCGCGACGCCGGCCAGGAGCGCCGTCGCCAGCGTCCCCAGGGTGGCGAGCGAGGCCGCCGCGCCGAGCACCGGCCGGATCTCCGACCAGCCCGAGGTCAGCCCGCCCTCGAAGAGGATCAGCACCAGCGCGATCGTCCCCAGCGTCCGCGCCAGGTCGTAGTTGGCGAAGTGGATGCCGCCGACGCCTTCCGAGCCGGCCAGCATACCCAGCGCCAGGAAGAGCAGCAGCGCCGGGACCCGCACGCGGTCGGCGAGCAGCGCGCCGACGATCCCCGCGGCCAGCAGGACGCCGGCGACGAGGATCAGGATGGCGTCGTGGTGGCCCATGTCGGGACCCTAAGGACATTGCGGGCGGCAGGCGCTCTCAGACGTTCTCGTCGATGATCGCCAGGCGCGCCTCCAGCTCCTCCGGCGAGCCGGGGCGCGGCTCGTCGCCTGCGTGCGCGTGCGGGTGGCGGTAGACCCAGTGGAGGAGCGCGAAGAGGACGCCGGCGGCGATCAGGAAGCCGACCTCGACCCGGCGCTGCTCGTTGCCGACGAGCGGGATGAAGTTCCAGCCGATGAAGACGGCGGCGCAGGCGATCCAGCGCACCGCCGCGCGGCGCACCTGGCCCTGGGCGACGCAGGCCTGGTTCAGGGTCACCGAGCCGAGGTAGAGCCCCATCCCGAAAGTGACCAGCAGGAGCCCGAGGCGGTCGTAGTGACCGTGCTTGCCGAAGGCGATCTGCATGCATTTCGGCCCCGCGATCAGCACCACCACCGCGACCAGCGCGGTGAAGGCGACGATCCCCAGCAGCACCATCCTGACCGTGTGGCGGAATTTCCGCGGGGCGTCGGGGTCGTCGGAGGTGTGGAGGCTGGTGAGGTGGGGGAGGATCGAGGTCGAGACCGACTGGAACAGCTGCAGCGGCGCCCGCGCCAGCATCAGGATGTTGAAGATGATCCCCGCCTCGCCGGCGCCCTGCAGGCCGCGGATGATCAGCGGCCCGGCGTTGAGGAACGCCTGTTCGGAGAACATGATCAGGAACACGGCCGCCGCGAAGCCGCCGCCGTGCCGCAAGGAGAACTGATCGACCGCCGCGTCCTCCGCTGCGCGCCCGGGCGCGGCAGCCGCGACCCGCTTCTCCTTCTGCGCTTTGTGGGCGAAGGCGAACGGCACCACCAGCAGCGACAGCGCGGGCGCCGCGGTGATCCCGATCGCGACCGCGCCCTGGCCGCTCAGCACGCTGATCGCGACCAGCACGGCGAAGATCGTCCGGAAGCACGATTCGGAGAGGATCAGCGCGACGAAGAGCCCGAATTCCTGTTTGCCGGCGAGGAAGCCGCGGGCGAAGTAGCTCGCCGCATAGAAGAGGACCGAGGTGAAGAAGACCCAGTAGAGGGTTTCGTTGCCCTCCAGCAGGCTGTCCTGGATCGGCCCGCGCAGCGCCAGCGCCAGCACCGTGAAGAGCAGCGAGAGGCCGAGCTGGATGGTCGAGGCGACCCGCATCGGCTCGCTCAGCGACCCTCCGCTGACCACGCGCTCGGAGATGTGGCGGCTGAGCAGCTGTTCGATCGGCCGGTAGAGGGCGGAGATCGTGATGAAGACGGCCGACCAGAGCACGGTGATCTGCCCGTAGCCGGGTTTGGAGAGCGTGTGCGAGGCGATCAGGAAGTAGGCGTAGGTGATGACGCCGGTGAGCCCGACGCCGATCGCCAGGAAGCTCGCGGTCTTGCCGTAGTCGGCGGAGGACGCCGGGGCCTTGCCGGCCGGCGCGGCGGGCGCGGCGGGCGCGCCGCCGTCGGCCGCGGCGCCGTTCGTGGAGCTCACTCGTCCACCACCCGGGTCGGTTCCTCGGCGGGCGCCGGCTCCGCGCT
Source organism: Solirubrobacterales bacterium (assembly GCA_035547475.1). GTDB lineage: Bacteria > Actinomycetota > Thermoleophilia > Solirubrobacterales > 70-9 > VAYN01. Next base: position 1,588 of record DASZUW010000389.1, on the reverse strand, counting down.
CCCCTTCTCGTAGTGCGACGGCGGCACGCCGAGCGCCAGCTCCACCCGCCGCACCCGCTCGAAGATCCGCTGCGTCATCACCCGCTGGCCCGCCAGGAGGTCCCCGATGACGCCGAGCGCGAACAGCTGCACGGCGGTGATCATCAGCACCGCGCCGAGGATCAGCGACTGGATGTGGCCGTTCGAGCGCCCGTTGAAGATCGCGTCGATCAGGAACGGCAGCCAGGCGATCAGCGCCAGCACCGCGACCACGATCGCCGCGGTGACGAACGCCCGCAGCGGCTCGTAGCGCGCGTAGATCCGCAGGATCGCCGGCGTGTTGCGCCGCACGTAGTCGCCGGTCGACCCGGCGAGGCGCGACTCGCGCGTCTGCGGGTTGGTCCCGATCGGCACCTCGTCGACGGCGACCAGCATCTTCCCCGCCTGCACGAGGCTCTCCAGCGTGTAGGTGAAGTTGTCGACCACCGACAGCTGCAGCGCCGCCTCGCGGTTGTAGGCGCGAAAGCCGGAGGTGGTGTCGGTGACCTCCGTGTTGCTCACTCGACGTACAACCCACGAGCCCCAGTGTTGGAGCTGTTTCTTGGTGTCGGAGAAGTGCTCGATCCGCTCCACCTGGCGGTCGCCGACGACCATGTCGGCTTCCCCGCCGAGGATCGGCGCGACCAGCTTCGCCACGTCGGCGCCCCGGTACTGGTTGTCGGCGTCGGTATTGACGACGACGTCGGCGCCCAGCTTCAGGCAGGCGTCGAGCCCGGCCTGGAACCCCGCCGCGAGGCCCTTGTTGTTGGTGAGCCGGACGATGTGGTCGACGCCGCACTCGCGCGCCACCTCGACCGTGCGGTCGGTCGAGCCGTCGTCGATCACGAGCAGCTCGACGGCGTCGAAGCCGTCGAGGGAGCGCGGCAGCTCGGCGATCGTCACCGGCAGCGTCTCTTCCTCGTTCAGGCAGGGGATCTGGATGATCAACTTCAAGGGGAAGTCCAAAAATACGGGGGCCGGGGGTCAGAGCGGCCGGCCACGGGCCGGGGCGGAGCTAGAATCCACTGATTGACTGGTCAGTCAACTACACCAGGCGACCTTGAGTTTCTGCGCAAGGCCCTCGCGCTGGCCGAGGGCGGCCGCGGTCGCGTGAGCCCGAACCCGCTCGTCGGCGCGATCGTCGTCCGCGGCGGGAAGGTTATCGGGGAGGGCTTCCACGCCGAGCTCGGGGGCCTGCACGCGGAGCGCGCGGCGCTCGCCGACGCGGCGCGGCGGGGGGAGGACGTCGCCGGCGCGACGCTGTACGTGACGCTCGAGCCGTGCGCCCACCAGGGGCGCCAGCCGCCCTGCAGCGACGCGATCATCGAGGCCGACCTCGCGCGCGTGGTGATCGCGAGCGACGATCCGACCGCGAAGGCCGCGGGCAAAGGGCCCGAGCAGCTGCGCGCCGCCGGGATCGAGGTCGCGTTCCTCGACCGCGAGGACGCGGTCGCCCGCGAGGCCCGCCTCCTGAACCAGTCCTTCCGCAAGCACGGCCAGACCGGCCTGCCCTGGGTCCTGCTGAAGACGGCGATGTCGCTCGACGGGCGCACCGTGACGCCGGCGGGCG
>DASZUW010000388.1:0-2045 GCA_035547475.1 Solirubrobacterales bacterium | reverse complement strand
TCGCCGTCGCCGTCGACGTCACCCACGCGACCGACGCGCCGGGGGTCGACGAGAAGGAAAACGGCGTCCACCCGCTCGGCTCCGGCCCCGTGATCGGCCGCGGGTCGACCCTCTCGCCGAAGGTCTTCGAGCTGCTCGTCGAGACCGCCGAGGCGGAGGGCATCGAGTACTCGATCGCCGCCAGCGGCCGCAACACCGGCACCGACGCCGACGCGCTCCAGTTCGCTCGCTCCGGCATCCCCACCGGCCTCGTCTCGATCCCCCTGCGCTACATGCACTCGCCGGTGGAGATGGTCGACCTGACCGACGTCGAGGCGACGATCGAGCTCCTGGCCGCCTTCGGCAGCCGCGTCAAAGCCGGCGTCGACCTCAGCCGCTGAGCCTCAGTCGACGCAGGTCAGCTCTTTCGGCAGCGAGCTGAGGTTGCGCAGGGCGCCGTCGGCGACGACGACCAGGTCCTCGATCCGCACGCCGAGGCTCCCGGCCAGGTAGATGCCCGGCTCGACGGTGACGACTTCGTTCGCCGCCAGCACGTCGTCGGAGCGCAGGGAGAGGCGCGGGCCCTCGTGGATGTCGAGGCCGACGCCGTGGCCGAGGCCGTGGCCGAAGTGCTCGCCGTGGCCGGCGGCGTCGATCAGCTTGCGGGCGGCGGCGTCGACGTCCTCGCCCTTCTCCCCCGGGCGGATCGCCGCGAGCGCCGCCGCTTGGGCGGCGAGCACGGTGTCGTAGACGCGCCGCCCTTCCTCGCCGGGGTCGCCGGTGGCGTAGGTGCGGGTGCCGTCGGAGCAGTAGCCGTCGAGCTTCGCGCCCATGTCGAAGACGACCAGCTCGCCGCGCTCGATCACCTTCGGGCCGGGCTCGGCGTGCGGCTGGGCGCCGTTGGGGCCCGAGGCGACGATCGTGTCGAAGGAGAGCGTGCCGCCCCCGGCCCGCACGTGGCCCTCGAAGGCGTCGGCGACGGCGCGCTCCGTCCTGCCCACGAAGCCGCCTTCGAGCGTCGCCCTCAGCGCCGCGTCGGCGAGTTTCGAGGCCTCGGCGATCGCCGCCAGCTCCTCGGCGTCCTTCACCCGCCGCAGCGCCTCGACCGCGCCCCCCGCGGCGACCGCCTCGGCGCCCTCGGGCAGCTTCTCCTCGAGTTTCGCCAGCGAGCGGACCGACACGTGGTCGTCCTCGAAGCCCACCTTGCCGGCTAGATGCTCGGCGATCCCGCCCAGCCAGTCGCCGGTGACCGTCACCGTCTCCCACTCGGAGACCTCGGCGGCGGCGCGCTCGGTGTAGCGGAAGTCGGTGAGGAAGACGCGCACGCCGGGCCCGCAGACCACCGCCCCGTTGGTGCCGGTGAAGCCGGTCAGGTAGCGGACGTTGGTGAGGTCGGTGACCAGCATGCGGTCGAGGCCGCGCTCGGTCAGCGCCGCCTCCAGGCGGTCGCCGCGGCCGCGCATCAGGACCTCACCCCGAGCTCGCGGGCGAGCACGTCGAGCGCCTCGCGGTACCCCTCGGCGCCCTTGCCGTAGATCTTCCCCACCACCAGCCCGTCGAAGACCGAGACCTTGCGCCAGTCCTCGCGCGCCTCGACGTCGGAGAGGTGCACCTCGACCGCGGGCAGCCCGGCGACGGCGAGCGCGTCGGCGATCGCGCGGCTGTAGTGCGTCCAGGCGCCCGCGTTTACCAGCGAGGCGTCGGCGAGGTCGGGCAGGCGGTGCAGATACTCGACGAACTCCCCCTCGTGGTTGGTCTGGAAGAAGATCGGTTCGAGCCCGGCCGCGCGCGCCCAGCCTTCGATCTGGTGCTCGAGCTCCGACAGCGAGCGCCCCCCGTAGAGCCCCGGATCGCGCCGCTCGAGGACGTCGAAGTTCACCCCGTGCAGCACGGCGACGCGGTTGCGGGTGGTGGCGGTCAAGCCTGCAGCTCCTTCACGGCGGCTTCGACCTTAGCGGGGTCGACCAGTTGGCCGATGCGGGGGGCGCCGGGCTCGGAGAGGAGGACGACGCCGACGCCGGCGGCGGTGCGCTTCTTGTCGCGGCCGAGGGCGTCCATGACGGCCT
>DASZUW010000387.1:0-10064 GCA_035547475.1 Solirubrobacterales bacterium | reverse complement strand
GGTGGGACCGCGCAGGCGCCGACGACGACCGGCGCGAGCGACACCAGCGCCACGGTCGGCGGCCTCACCGACGGCAGCGCCTACACCTTCAAGGTGGCGGCCATCAACGGCGTCGGCACCGGGCCGGAATCGGCCGCCTCCACCGCGGTGACGCCCGGCGACACGATCTTCGACCTGGCGACGCCGGGCACCCTCGACGCCGGGGAGACGCAGTCGGTCAACGTCGGGGTCAAGTTCCGCAGTGACATCGCGGGCGAGGTGACCGGCATCCGCTTCTACAAGGCGGCCACCAACACCGGCACGCACGTCGGCACCCTCTGGACCGCCGGCGGGGAACAGCTCGCCCAGGTGACCTTCGCCAACGAGACGGCGTCGGGCTGGCAGCAGGCGACCTTCTCGACCCCGGTTCGGATCCAGCCGAACACCACCTACGTCGCCAGCTACCTGGCGCCCGCCGGGCACTATTCGGCGAACGGCCCGACGCTTGCGAGCGCCTTCGACAACGCGCCCCTCCACGCCGAAGCCAACGGCGGCGTCTACGCCTACTCGACGGCGACGCAATTCCCCACCAAAACCTTCCAGTCCGCCAACTACTGGGTGGACGTGCTGTTCGACCCGGAAGCGGCGCCGGGCATCCCGGGCACGCCGGTCGCGACCGCGGGCTTCGGGTCCGCCACCGTCAACTGGACGGCTCCGACCGGCGGCGGCACGACGACCAGCTACGTCGTCACCCCCTACGTCGGCTCGACGGCGCAGACCCCGAAGACGATCACCGGCACGCCGCCCGCCACCTCGACGAGCTTCAGCGGCCTCACCCCCGGCACCGCCTACACGTTCACCGTCAAGGCGCTGAACGCCGCCGGCAGCAGCGCGGAGTCGGCGCACTCGAACGCGGTGACGCCGGAAGGGGCGACCGCTCCGGGCGCGCCCACCGGGGTCGCGGCGACGGCGCGGAACTCCGGCGCCTTCGTCACCTGGAACGCGCCGGCCGACGACGGCGGCAGCGCGATCACCGGCTACAAGGTGACCCCGTACCTCGGCTCCGAAGCCCTGGCGCCGACGACGGTCGGTGGCGAAGCGCGGTCGGCGACGATCGGCTCGCTCACCAACGGCAGCAACTACACGTTCAAGGTCACGGCCTCGAACGCGGTCGGCGCCGGCCCGCAGTCGGCTGCCTCGGGAGCGGTCATGCCGCGCCTGACGCTGCTCGAACAAGGGACGCCGGCGACCGTGGACGTCAACGACAATGCCTCGGTCGTGCTGGGCGTCAAGTTCAGCAGCTCCGTGGCCGGACGGGTGTGGGGGATACGGTTCTATAAATCGGCCGCCAACACCGGCACTCACGTCGTCGGCCTGTGGAACGCCGCGGGCACGCTGCTCGCCCAGGCGACCGTCGCCTCCGAAACGACCTCCGGCTGGCAGGAAGCGTTGTTCGCGACGCCGGTCGGCATCGCCGCCAACAGCACCTACGTCGCCGCCTACCTGGCGCCGAAAGGCCACTACTCGGCGACGTCGCAGGGATTCGCGAGCGCCATCACGAACTCGACGCTCACCGCGCCGGCCAACGGCACCACGACGAACGGCCTCTACGCCTACAAATCCTCGCTCAGCTTCCCGACCAGCTCCTTCAACGCGACCAATTACTGGGTCGACGTGGTCTTCACGCCATGAGCGGGGGGCGGCGGCCGATCGTCTCGCGCGGCCTGCTCGCGGTGCTGGTCGCGGCCGCCATCGGCGCGATGTCGATCGCGGGCTGCGGCAGCTCGGGCGGGGGAGTGGCGACCGGCACGGAGGCGAGCTCGACCAGCTCCTCCGGCTACATCGTCGAGTCGCGCGACGCGGTGAGCCAGAGCGAAGGCGCGACCGAAATCCAGACGGCCGCCTTTCCTCACGGCCATGACACCGACGAGGTGAGCGCCACCGGCGCCAAGCCGGTCAGGCCCTGCGCCTTGGTCAGGCGGGCGCAGGCCGAAAACATCCTCGGCGGCAAGGTGAAGATCGCCGAACACCTGCAGGGCCCGACCTGCGTCTTCAGCGGCTCGGGCCGCGAAGTCACGCTGGTGGTGATGGAAGCGCGGCTCAAGCCCATCGTCGCCGCCGCCCGTGATGCCAAGCCGCTCACCCTCGCCGGCCACCGCGCCTGGTGCCTGCGCTACGAAACGACCTCCGTGGTCGCGGCAGTGGGGAAGGGCCGCGTCCTGCAGGTCGCCGGCGCGTGCCCCGCCGCGGCCCGCTTCGCCGCCGCCGCCCTCCGGCGGATCTCGCCCTAGCGCGGGCGGGCCCAGCGACGCGGATGCCTTTTCGGTGATCCGAATGGCGCTGTTAAAGTGTCCCTTGGAAGGGATTGATTATGCCGCCGAACACCCGATCAAGAACCAGGGCAGGAACCCGCGACGACAAAGCGGCCGCGGCCCTGCTGAACCGACGCGAGGCCGCGTTTCTCGCCGATGTCCCGTTGCGGGCGGTCGACAAAGCCATCGAGGAGAAGGTGACGTGACCGCGCCGCGTCCGCTCCCGCGGCACCGCGCTCGATTCCGACGACACCGTGGCCATCGCCCTGATCGCCAAAGCCGGCGTGTCGCTGGCCCCGAGCATGAAGAGGCAGATCCGCGACTGGGCGCCGACCTTTCGACGACAGATGGCGAAAGCCTCGGAGTTTCCGCTGAGCGATGTCGTGTTCATCCGTCCCGATTCGGGCCTTCGCGAGGTTGTTCGTGGTGTAGACCGATACATCGAGGATCGTGAGCGCTTCATCGAATCCAATCCCAAGATCAGGCAAGGGGAGCCGGTGGTCGCCGGGACGCGTCTTCCCGTGTACGCCGTCGCCGAGCGACTGAAAGGCGGCGATTCGGTAGCGGACCTGGTCGAGGACTATCCGGGCATCCCCCGTCAGGCCTTCGAGACCGCCCGTATCTACGCCGAGACGCACCCCCGCCGCGGCCGGCCCGCCCGGCCGTGGCGAGATGCCAATCGAGAGACGTCCGGCGAATCACCGTAGGCGCCCTATGTTGACCGCATGCGCTTCTTCATCGACGAGGACCTTTCTCCGCCCTGGTACGTCCTTGCCGGGACGCAGGATACGAAGCGACCTGCAGCCGGGATCGCGGCATGCTCGGCCAAAGCGACCACGAGGTCGCCGCGCTCTGTCTCAAGGAGGAGCGAGTCCTCGTCACCAACAACGCCGGCGATTTCTTCGCCCTGACGAGGACGACTGGCATCCATGCGGGACTGGTCGTACTGCCGCTAGGTTTCAGGGACAGCGAGATCGAGTGGATGCGGGCCGCGATCCAGACCATCGAGGACCTGGCTGCCAAGGCCGGAATGGGGCCCGCGGAGCACATGATCAACGCTGTGGTCGAGGTCGAAGCGGCGGGTTCCTGTCGGCGCTTCGACTATCCGTGACCCGCGTCCGTCGAAATCTCAGCGCGAGGCGCCGGCGTGACGCCGCCGGTGTCGTCGGCGCGCCACCACTGGACGCGGGCGCGGTCGGCGGCGGGGCCCTCGATGCGCACGCCGTCGGCGTCGTCGAGGAGGTGGAGTGCGCGGCGCTCGCGCCACCAGGCGGCGACCTCCATCGGGAGGGCGTGCCAGCAGTCGGGTCGGGAGGCGAGGTACTCGAGGAATTCCTCGTACATGCGCAGGCGCGCCGGGGTGTCGAGGTAATCGGGGTGGACGATCGGGTTGACGAGGCCGCCGTTGGCGGCGATCCAGTCGGACTTCTGGGTCCAGAGGTCGATGGTGTCCTGGCGGAGGATCTCCCAGAGCGTGTGATCTTGGACGAGGGTGATCGGCAGCTCGACCATCTCGCCGAGGAAGAAGGGGAGGATCGAGCAGCAGCCGCCGCCGAGGGGCTCGAAGGGATCGCTGTCGGGGAACGAGCTGTCGTAGGCGGCGCCCAGCTCCTCCTGCCAGAGGGGGTTGCGGTGGGTCGCGGGGGCGCGGAAGCCGGCGGCGTCCCAGTCGGCGAGGCGGCGGTGGATCGCGGGCAGCTCGGCCTCGAAGTTGGCGCGGCTCGCGAAGAGCTTGCAGTCGTGCTTGATGCCGTGGAGGCCGATCTCGAAGCCCTGCGAGCGGATGTGGTCGAAGAGGCCCGCTTCGATCGGGTACCAGTCGCCGACGAAGCTCCAGCTGGAGCGGAGGCCGTGGCGGCGCTCCAGCTCCATGATCTGGCGGACCCTGGCGACGCCCGCCGGGCCCTCGACGTCGTGGGTCAGGACGGCGGCGAAGCGGTGGCCGTCGGGCCAGGGGGCGAGCGTCGGGATCGCCTCGGCGCCGCGGCGCTCGAGCTCGGCGCGCAGCGCGGCCCGTTCGCGCTCGACCAGGATCGGCTCGACCGGCCAGCGGGGGAACGCGACCCGCGCCTGGCGCTTCGCGTAGCGCCGCCGGAGGGCGAGCTGCAGGGACCGGGGCATCAGCGGCTTGACGCGGTAGTAGACCCTCATCGGCAACGGGCGCCGCTCGGTGCGCGGCCGGTACCGTTCTTCGCGCAGGTCCTGATCGCCGAGCGCGGCGAAGCGCTCCTCCGGCGGCACGCCGGCCTCAGCCGACATGACGGTAGAGCATCTCCCCGGCCAGCCGTCCGACCACGGCGGGGGAGCGCCGGATCGTCTTCGCCATCACGCGCTCGCGGATCGAGGCCGCGCCGGCGACGGCCGGCTCGCGGCGGGTCAGGTAGGTGTAGGAGAGCGGCAGCTCCTCGGCGCCCCAGGAGCACTTGAACCGGCGCAGGCCCTCGTTGTCGAGATCGGTCCGGCCGAAGTCGAACTTGCGGAAGCCGTTCGCGCAGGACCAGCGGATCGCTTCCAGCATCAAGAGGTTGTTGGGACGCTTGGGCAGCGCCGCGGTCGCCGAGGCGCCGTACTTGTAGGTGACCGTCTCGTTGTGGACGAGGAAGACCGCGGCCGCCACCGGCTCCGCGCCGTCGAGGACCAGCCAGACCGCGCCGAGGCCGGCGTCGAAGAGCTCCTCGAAGCGGGCGATGAAGCGCTTCGGCTGGGTCGGGACGCCGAGCCGCCGCCGGGTCAGCAGGTGCAGGCGGTAGAAGGCGTCGAGGGCGCCGCCGTCGGTGCGCCGTTCGGCGCGAAGCCTTTCGCGGCGGGCCTTGGCGACGCCGCGCCGCAGCGACTTCGAGGCGCCCCGCTCGGCCACGTCCGGGTCCTCCGGCAGGGCCAGCTCGTGGGTGACGAAGCGCTCGCTGACGAAACCGCCGGGGATGCCCGGCATCGCGCTGTGGACGGTGAGCTCCAGGCCCCGGTCCGCGGCGTGGGCGGCGACCACGTCGCCGAGGGTGCCGAGCGCGGCGACGTCGGCGCCGGCGGACAGGAGGGGGGAGCAGACGTCGGAGAAGGGGAGGGAGACGAGGCGGTTGCCGGTCAGGCGGCTGGCGACGTGCGCGAGCGGCAGCGCCGCCTCGATCCCGTCCTCGCCGCGCACGCAGCAGGCGCTGACCTCGTACCCGTACTGGGCCTGTAGCAGCTCCAACCAGCGCGGGTGGTGGAAGACTTCCGCGGTCGGACTGGAGGCGACGAGCGCGGCCCAGGCCGGGTCCTCGATCGGGTTGATGAAGGCGACGGAGCCCACGCAATACCAACGGCCCGCCGCCGGCCCTACTTGCGCGAAAAAGGCCCGCCGCCGTGACGGCAACGGGCCCTTCTCGGTCGCCTGCTTCCTTCCCCGGAGGAGCAGGCCGCGGCGGGTCAGGAGGCCACGAGCTCCCGGCGCGTCCGTGACCGGACGTCGTCGGCGGAGCGGACCTTGACCGGTTCGCCGCGAGCGTGCAGCGAGCGCTCGAGCGCCTGCAGTGCGAAGACCACTTCGAGGCCGAGGCGGGGGCTGGAGACCGGCGTGGTGCCCTCGCGGATCGCGGCGGCGAAATCCTTCAGCTCGAGGCCGAGCGGCTCGGCGGCCGGGATCTGCGGCGCGACGATGTCGCCGGTGCGGTAGGTGAGGCGGTACTCGCCGAAGTTGGCGGGCGGCTCGGAGAAGTCGAGCCCGCGGTCGTAGATCCGCACCGCTTCGTCGGCCGAGGTGTCCTCGTACTGGACCATCCGCTGGCTGCCGACGACGACCATCTGGCGCATCTTCCGCGGCGCCAGCCAGGAGACCTGGACGTTGGCCTGGGCGCCGTCCTCGAAGCAGAGGGTCATGAAGGCGGTCTCGTGCACGCCGTCCTGGAAGACGCTGCGGCCGTTGGCGGTGACCTCGACCAGCGGCTTGCCGATCCAGTAGAGGAGGATCGAGAGGTCGTGCGGGGCGAGGTCGAGGACGACCCCGTCGCGCTGGTAGAGGCCGAGGTTCATGCGCGAGGAGGTGGCGAAGTAGATCTCGCCGAGCACCCCGTCGTCGATCAGCTCCTTGACCTTGTTCACCGAGGGGCTGTAGAGGAAGGTGTGGCCCGGCATCAGCACCCGGTCGACCTCCTGGGCGAGGGCCACGAGCTCGGCCGCCTCGCCGGCGGTGCGGGCAAGCGGCTTCTCCACCAGCACCTGCTTGCCGGCTTCCAGCGCCTGGCGCACCAGCGCGTAGTGCGTGTGGGGCGGGGTCGCGATGGCGACGGCTTCGACGTCGGGGTCGGCCAGCGCCTCCTCGAAGTTCTGGATGCTGCGGATGCCGGGGGTGCGCTTCTCGAACTCCGCGATCCTGGCCTCGTCGCGCTCGCAGAGGGCGACGAGCTCGAACTCGGGGCGCTCGACGACGTTGCGGACGATGTTCGGTCCCCAGTAGCCGTAACCCACGACCACAGTGCCGATCGGTGCGTTGTTTCCCTGTGGGTTGGTCATATCCGAGCAACGGGCGGACCGGCGGCGGACTTCCGGCCGCCCGTTCACGGCCTGGATGAAAAAAGGATGAGGGTCGCCGCCCCGGTCGATTGCCGCCGGCATGCAAGTAATGGGATCGCGGACCGTTTTCAAGGAAAGCCACCCGATCCGGCGATCCCCCTCCCCAAAGAAAGACGAACCGTGACCTTCATCTCCATCCTCAAGGAACTCTGGAAGCGACGCCTGCTGGTGGCGCTGGCGATCGTCATCGCCGCCGCGGCCGCGGTGCTTCCCGTCTACCAGGTGAGCGGCAGCGGGTTGACCAAGCGGTCGACGCCCTCCGCCAAAGGGTCGAGCGAAGTCCTGATCGACTCGGCGCGCTCGCCGATCGCCGGGTCGAAACGAAACGTCGAAGCGCTGGCGGCCCGGGCCGCGGTCTTCGCCCGCCTGATGGCGAGCGGTGACATCGTCAAAGAGATCGCCGCCGACGCCGGCGTTCCGGCGTGGAAGATCCAGGTCACCGGGCCGCAGGCCCTCCCGGGCGAGGTGCCCGGCATCGCCGAAGAACCGGAGAAGGCTCCTTACGGTCTGACCTTCGCCCAGGTCGGCACCCTGCCGATCGTCTCGATCTCCAGTCGCGCGCCGACCGTCGCCGCGGCGCGCGCGCTCGCCGCCGCGGCGCCGCGGGCGATCGAACGGATGGTCGCCAACCTGCAGAAACGGCAGCACACGCCGCCGACCGAACGAGTCGAGATCCGGGTGCTCGGGCCGGCGCAGTTCAGCGTCGTCGATTCCGGCCCCAGCAACAAGATCGCCGTCGCGATCTTCTTCGGGGTGCTGCTGCTGGAGCTCGGGCTGATCCTCGGGCTGCCGCGCCTCGTCGCCGCCTGGCGTCAGTCCGACGTGGAGGAGGAGGACCGGCTCGAGGACGTCGCCGACGTGAGCGAGCCGGGGCCCGCCTTGGTCGTCCCGCACGCCGAGATCCACCGCAAGGCCCCGGGCCGGGTCGGTCAGAGGTAGACGAAGATGGAACTCGCGCGCATCCTCAAGGCGCTGTGGCACCGCCGCCTGGCGGTCGCGATCGGCGTCGTCGTCGCCACCGCGCTGGCGATCTTGAGCGTCTTCTCGGTGAGCCTCTTCCCGCCCGAGCTGACCAGCCGCACCAACGAATTCGGGACCGCCTCGACGCAGATCCTCGTCGACACCCCGAGCTCCTCCTTCGCCGACCTGGACGAGGAAGTCGACCCGCTGAACTACCGCGCGGGCGTCTTTGCCCGCTTCCTCGCGAGTCCGACCGCGGTCGATCTGATCGCCCGCAAGGCGGGCCTGCCCCCGAACGCGATCGAGGCCCAGGGTCCCTACGAACAGGGACAGCCGCTCTACAGCATCGAACCGACCGCGGAAAAGCGCAGCACGCAGATCATCGGCCAGCGGGCCCTCTACCGACTGCGGTTCGAGAACAACCCGAACATGCCCCTGATCACCGTCTACGCCCAGGCGCCGACCGACGCCGAGGCGAAGGTGCTCGCCGATGCCGCCCCCGCCGCCCTGCAGACCTACGTGCGCGCGATCCAGAGCTCGCAGGACACGCCGGCGAACCGGCGGGTGACGCTCCGACGGCTCGGCGACGCCACCGGCGGGACGGTCAACTCGGGCGCCAACGTCCAGATCGCCCTGCTCGTCTTCTTCGTCACCCTGCTCCTCTGGTGCCTGGTGCTGATCCCGGCGCACACGGCGCTGAGGGGCTGGCGCTCGTCCTCGGATCGCGACCGCGGCGGCCCCCGGGGGCCGAACGGCAACGGCCACGCCAATGGGGACGGGGCCGAAGTCAAACGGGCGCTGCGCCCGTATCTCGAACGCGGCACGCTCTGAGGTGAGCTCGATGCAGCGCATCGATTCGTGGCCGCACACGAGGCGGCCGTTGCCGTGGCTGTTCGCGGGCTTTCTGGCGTCGATCTTCCTGATCCCGATCGACGCCGTGCACATGAAGGTCCACCTGCCGTTCAGCTCCGACTACGACCGCTTCTTCGTCGTGCTGATGCTCGTCGTCTGGCTCGGGGGGGTGGTGCTGAACCGCGGCGGCGGACGGCTCCGGCTGCGACCGCGCTACTGGGCCGCCGGCATCGTCGTCTTCCTGGTGATCGCGGTCGCCAGCATCGTCTTCAACCTCGGCCGGATCACCAACCTCGGCGAACTCTCCGTGGCGGAGAAAAAACTCTTCGTGCTCTTCGGCCTGCTCGCCGTCCTCGCGGTGTTCGCCGTCTCCCTGCGGGTGACGGAGCTGCGCGCCTTCGGTGCCCTGATCGTCGTCCTCGCGACGCTGACCTCGCTCGGCACCATCTACGAGCAGAAATCGGGCGAAAACCTCTTCTACTCGACCGCGTCCTCGGTCCTCTCGCCGATCGCCAAAGTCGATCCGGCCCCTACGGAAGGGGAAACGACCGGTCGGCCGATGATCGCCGGGCCGACCCGACACGCGCTTTCGGTCGCCTCGCTGCTCGGGATGGCCGTCCCCTTCGCGATCGCCTTCGCGGCCTTCGCGCCGACCTGGCGGCGGCGATTGCTCTGGGGCCTTCTGGCCTGCGTCATCGTCAGCGGCGCCTTGGTCACCCAACGCAGATCGGGGGTGGTGGTCCCGGTCGTGGCGATCCTTGCCGTCTTCGTCATGGCGCCGCGGAAGCTCCTGCGCCTGCTCCCGTACGCCGTGGTCGCGATCGCGATCGGGTTCTTGCTGTCCGGGGGGCAGATCAACGCGATCTCGCAGCTGACCGGCGGCGGCGACCAGGCCTCGACCGAAGGCCGCACCGCCGACTACGAAGCGATCGTCCCCGAAGTGCTCACCACCCCGGTGCTCGGGCGCGGATACGGCACCCACAACTCGCTGCAGCACGACACCTACAGGATCTTCGACAACGGATACCTCGACCTGCTCTCCGAGGTCGGTTTCCTCGGGCTCCTCGCCTGGCTCCTCCTGGTCCTGCTGCCCGTGGTCCAGGCCAACTACGCCGCCCGATCGGGAAATCCGATGCGGGCGCCGCCGGCGCTCGGCGCCGCGGCCGCCTGCGTGGCGTTCGCGGTGGCGACGGCGCTCTACGACGTGCTCAGCTTTCCGCAGGCGCCTTACCTGTTCTGCTTCCTGGCGGCGATGTGCGTCTGCGCCGCGTCGGTCGAACGGGTCGCCCCGCCGATCGTCGTCAGGCGGGTCGCCCGGGCGACGCGGCGCCGCGCGCGGCCGGTGCCGACCGCGACCTGAACGGGCCGGGGGCGCTCAGCAGCTGCGCTTGACGGTGCGCCCGTCGATGCAGA
>DASZUW010000386.1:0-3452 GCA_035547475.1 Solirubrobacterales bacterium | reverse complement strand
CGAAGGGCTCGAAGGCGGGCGTCGCCCACGGCCGCTCGCGGCGCGGCTACTTCCGGGCCGACGTGCCCGGCACCTACCGCCTGCGCCTGACGGTCGCCGAAGTGGGCGCGGGTGCCCCGCGGCGGCACCCCGCCCGGGCGGCGCGGGCCACCGCGAGCGCGGCGGGCGCGGGCGAAACTCCGGGGCAGGGGGAAGCGGGCGGCCAGGAAGGATCGGGCGGGAGGGAAGAAGCGGGCGGCGGGGAAGAAGGCGGCGGGCCGTCGGGCTGCGTCGCGCCGGGCGGGGAAACGACGCCGCTGCCGCTTCTGCCGGTCGGGGAACCGATGCCCGCGAACCCGCTCTCGCCGCCCGCCTGCGTGAAGCCCACCTCCGAATCGAGCCCGCCGGCGCTGCCCGCCGCGGTGCCCAGCGCCGCCGACGAAGTGCGCGTCGAGGTCGGCCCGACGCAGAACCCGCTCGGCGAAACCCTGCAGACGCTCGCCGCCGACGGCAGCATCCGGCTCGAAAACCAGAACCCGTATCCGCGGGCAGGGAGCTTCGCGCACCTGCTCGTGCTCAACGAGAAGACCCTGACGCCCGAAGCGGGGAGCTGGGGCTCGGGCAACCAGGGCATCGGCGTCGCCGAAGCCGGCTCGCTGCCCGAAAAGGTGGAAAAGACCGGGCCCGGGAACATCGTGATCATCAACGGCAACGGAATCGGCCATGCCGGCGGGACGGCGAGCCTCCAGGCCGCGATCGCGAAGTCGGTGACCCTGCTCGGGGGCAGCCTGCCGAGCGGCGGGGAAAGCCGCGAAAGCCTGCTGGCGCAGGCGGCGGGCAGCGGCGAGTGGTCGATCGTCGGCACCAAGGGGGAATCGGGCCGCACTTTCGAGAACCTGAGCGGCCTCACCGGGACCAGCCCGCCCGGGGTCTCCGAAGGTTCCCTGCCCGGCGGGCTGAACGGATATCTCCAGATCGTGACCGGGAGGGCCTACAGCTTCGTCTCCTCGGAAATCGTCCCGATCGACACCCGGGCGCCGGGCTCGAGCGAAAACCAGAACGTCTTCGAAGTCGGGTCGCAGACCTTCACCTCCGCCTACGTGCCGAACGGCGAGCTCGCGGTGCACCTGCTGGTGCTCCCGACCGACGGCTCGGGCGGTCTCTCCGCCTCCGGCGGGCAGGTCACGCCGCTCGATCAGGAGACCTACGTCATCGACCGCCCCTACGACCAGACGAACCAGGGCTACTGGAACAGCGGGGAACAGAAGGGTGAAGGGGTGATGGGCCTCGCGTACTCGCTGGAACGCTGGCGCAAGTACGGTCCCGACGACCTGATCGTGATGCAGACCTTCGGCGAAAACGGGGTCGCCAACTACACGGCGCCCGGCGCCTCGCCGAACTGGGTCAACGACGGCCTGATCCCGCCGACCAACAAGGGCCTCTTCGAATGGCACGAACAGCCCTACGTCTCCTCCGGCTCGGGCGGGCAGGCCGCCGCCCTGGTGAGGATGTGGAATCCGGGCTACCCGACGGTCGCGGGGCAGGTCGGCGCCCTCACCGGCATGGTCGGCCACGACCTGGTCGCGAACTTCGGCGGCAGCGAGAACAGCGACAACAACGGCGGCTACGCGGTCACCCGATTGACGATGATCGCCGACAACCACCCCGCCGACCCGGGGCTCAACTACGTCAAGGGCTCCGGCCCCGAAGCCGGCGGGCCGACGGCGACCGCGACGGGCCGGCTGGTGGGGACGCTCGTCCGCTCCCATCAGGCGCAGTGGACGGTGCAGGCCGCCTCGCCGAATCCGGCCCTCGGCTCCTCCTCGCTCTGGCAGCTCGCCTTCAAGCCGCCGACCGCCTGGCCGGACTCGGGGACCCCACAGTTCACGGCGGCGATGCGGTTCATCGCCAAGCACATCTGGCCGAACGAAGAAATCACCGACGTCCGCGTCGCCTACATCAGCAAGGAAAGCGCGGTGGGGAACGAATTCCGGCGGAAGATCGAAAAGATCCAGTTCGAAGCCGGACACGGTTTCGGGGAAGCGGAATTCGACGCCCTGAAGAACCAGCTCGTGACCGAGGTCGAAGACATCGCCTCGGTCAAGAAGATCTTCGCGGAATGGCGCAGGATCTTGACCGAATCCGAGTTCGCCGGCTACGTGGACGTCAAGAACATCGGCACCGAAATCGAAGCCAACGCGATCCAGAACGCAGGCGACCGCAGCACGACGACCGAACTGGACCCGAACGCGATCCTCTCCGAGGCGCTCTACATCGGTGCCGACATCCTCGGGCCGGAGACGGGCGGGGTCTCCGACGGGGTCGCGGTGGCCGCCGGCGTGTTCGGGCTGGTCGACGCGATCGCGCCACACGAGGGCGAAGACGTCGCGCCCGGCCCGAACCCGGAGGCGATTCGCGCTCGCGCGAGCCAGCTCTCCACCGACGTCGTCGAACGCTTCGACGTCGCGTCGGTGACGCTCGAACACCTGGCCGACGTCTTCATGTCCGACTGGGGCAAGCTGAGCACGGCCGCCGAAGACGCCATCGGCCCGTGGGCGTTCGGCAAGGAAGTGCGGGAAACCGTGAAGCAGTCGCTCGCTGTCTCGACCGCGAGCGCGTTCTACGAAGCGATGTTGCCGATCAGCTACCGCCAGTGGGTGATCGCGCCCTACTTCACGGTCAGCAACGGCACCGGGCCGAACCGCCCCGGCAACGACTACCAGTGCATCCACTACCGCAGCGCGATCGAAGGCAACCAGATCCAGCGGCCGTTCAGTGGCGAGCCGAGCGGGGGGCTGGCGTGGGTCAACTACCGACCGTGGGAACCGCCGGGGAACACCACCTACCCGGCTCAGCCCTACACGCAGAACTACACGGTGAGGGCGCTGAAGAGCTGGAACGACCCGCTGACGATGCGCGAAGTCAACGGGATCAACGAAAACG
The DNA here is from genome assembly GCA_035547475.1 of Solirubrobacterales bacterium. Lineage (GTDB taxonomy): Bacteria > Actinomycetota > Thermoleophilia > Solirubrobacterales > 70-9 > VAYN01. Next base: position 530 of record DASZUW010000386.1, on the reverse strand, counting down.
AAGAATCGGCCGGGCTGACGATCGAAGAATGGGGCGACAACCCGCCCGCGGAAATGATCAACAACCTGTTCAAGCCGGTCAACCCGAACGAAGCGGACGTGATGCTGCCGAAGTCGCTCGGCATGAACAAGGTCGAATTCTACGGTCGCTACGGGGGCGGGCTGAACTGGGCGCGGGTGATCTGCGCGGAGTACGGCGGCGAATGAGCCCTCGCCCGGGCTCCGGCGCGGCGGTGGAGGTCGAGGACCTGGTGGTGCCGGCGGGCGGCGGGGCGGGGGCGAAGCTGCGCATCGTTCGGCCCGCCGCGGCGCGGGGGCAGCTTCCGGTCGTCCTCTACCTGGGCGGGGCCCGGCGCGAGACCGACGATCTCCCCGCGCGGGAGCTGGCCGCCGGCCTCGGCGCCGCGGTGGTCGTGCCCGCGCCCGGCCTCCGGGCGAGGGGGGAGGCGGAGGAGCTCGAGCGGACCTACGCGATCCTCCGCTGGGTCGGGCGCGAGGGTGGGCGCCGCGGCCTCGACGGCAGCCGGATCG
>DASZUW010000385.1:0-6437 GCA_035547475.1 Solirubrobacterales bacterium | reverse complement strand
AGTGCTGGCGCTCGGCATCCTCGGCCTGCTCGGCAACGCCGCCGCGACCGTCTACCTCGCCCGCGGCGAGCGCGAGGACATCAACCTCGAGGGCGTCATCCGCCACTCCTTCGCCGACGCGCTCGGCTCGCTCGGCGTCGTCGTCGCCGGCGCCGTCGTCCTCGCGGGCGGCTCCGACATCGTCGACCCGATCGTCGGCCTCTTGATCGCCGTCCTCGTCCTCTTCTCCTCCTGGCGCCTGCTGAAGGAACCCTTCGACGTCCTGATGGAGGCGGCGCCGGAGGGCATCGACGTCGACGGCATGGGGGCGGCGATCTGCGCGATCCCCGGCGTCCGCTCCGTCCACGACCTGCACGTCTGGACCGTCACCGCGGGCTTCCCCGCCCTCGCCGCGCACGTCGTCGTCGCCCGCGGTGCCGACCGCGACCGCATCCGCCAGCGGCTCGAGATGGAGCTCGGCGAGACCTTCGGCATCGAGCACACGACCCTGCAGATGGAGGAGGAGGCGGAGGGCGGCCTCCTCACCGTCGAGAACAGCACGCCCGTCTGACGACGCTGCAAGGCGACTTGCGTCGGGCAAGTGCGGTTGCACCCGGCGATCCGCGGCCGGGAGCGGAATCGGGGCTAGCTAGCCTCGGACCCCCTTGAGCCGCCTCCTCGCGATCGCCTGCGCCGCGCTTGCTGCGGCCCTCTGCCTGCTCGCGCTCGCCGCGCCGGCGGCGCCCGCGGCCGACCTCACCCAGGCGCTGGAACGCAAGGAAGCCCAGCTCGAGGAAACCAAGGAACGCAAGGGCGTCCTGACGACGACGATCTCCCGCTACCAGGCGCGGATCCACCGGCTCACCGACGCCGTCGAGGCGATCCGGAACCGCCAGGCGGTCACCCGGGCCCGCCTCGACGCCGAAGACGAACGGCTGGCGGCGGCGAGCGCGGCGCTCGAACGCAGCCGCGACCACCTGGCCCGCCTGCGCGACCACCTGCGCGCGGCGCTGCGCTCGCTGCGCGAACGGCTGGTCGCGATGTACGAGACGGGGCGGCCGGAACTGCTGGACGTGATCATCGGCGAAGGGGACCTGGAAGACGTCGAAGCGCGGGCCGAGTACCTGGACGCGATCCACACCGCCGACGAAGCCGCGGCGGGGAGGGTGCGCCAACTGCGCGACGGCGTGGCGCTGACGGTCGAGCGGCGCGCCGCGGCGAAAGGCGAAATCGAACACGACCGCGCGGTGATCGCGGCCGAAGCGCGCGAGCTCGTGGCGACGCGGAGCGCCCTGCAGGGCCGCCAGAGCCAGCTCGTCGCGGCGCGCGGCGATCGCGAAGCGGCGCTGGCGAAGGTCCGCCGGCACGAAACCGAGCTCGACGGCGACGTCGAAGCGATCCAGGGCAGGATCGCCGAAGAGCTCGCGGCGACCGGCTCGATGCCGCTGCCGCCGGGCGCGATCAAACCCGGGAGCGGGTCGATGATCTGGCCGGTCGACGGGCCGATCGCGTCGGGCTTCGGCCCGCGCACGATCGAAGGGTCCTACGAGTACCACCCGGGGATCGACATCGCCGTGCCGGAAGGCACGCCGATCCGCGCCGCCCTCGCCGGGACCGTCGCCTTCACCGAGCCGGAGGCCTCCAGCGGTGGCTACGGGAACTACACCTGCATCGACCACGGCGGCGGCCTGTCGACCTGTTACGCCCACCAATCGGCCTTCGCGGTGAGCGCCGGCGAAGCCGTGCAACAGGGCGAGGTGATCGGATACTCGGGGTGCACGGGCTACTGCCTTGGACCCCACGTCCACTTCGAGGTTCGTATAAATGGCGAAGTCGTGGACCCGTTGGGTTATCTTTAGTTACCGGCCTGCCGATAGAGAAGTGGCCGCAAACCCAGGTCACAAGCCAAAATCCGCGGTAGTGGGTAAAGGTTCGAACGACTTTTAAGTAACGACATGATCCGCCAGGCACACACCTACCTCGTCGGTGCGCTTTCCGGCGTGGTCGTGATCGGCATCGCGATCGCGGCCTTCGTCGTCCTCGTCTCGGCCCAGGTGTTCCATGACCTGCCGATCCCGGCCCTGACGAGCAGCGATCAGAAGCCCGCGGCGGTGTCCCCGGCCAAGGCCCTGCACGGATCCTCCGCCGCGGTCGCCACCACCGGCGGCGTCAGCGCCGGGACCACCCAGCCCAACCACGCGGCGGCCAACCGCAACGCCGCCGGCGGCGACGCGCAGGGCGGCGCGACCAGCTCGCGGGCACCCGCCCACCGGGCGACGAGCTCGACCCCGACCCACGAGGGCACCGGCCCCGCCGAACCGGTCCAGACGACGCCGACCACCGACGCCGGCGAAGTGGGCTCGCCCACCGGCGGCGACTCCGCCGGCGTGAACGGCTCGCAGCCTTCCTCGAACTCGAACGCCAACCAGACCTCGAACTCGCCGTCCTCCTCGTCGAAGCCCGGCTCGGTCGGCGGCGGCAACTCGACCTCCGGCTCCTCCGGCACCAGCGGCGCGGGCAACGGTACCCCGACGAACTCCTCCGGCTCCTCCGGCGGCGGCTCGCCGTCGACCGGCGGCAGCGGCGGTGGCGGTGGCGGCTCGACCACGACCTCGCCGCCCGCGACCCCGGTCACCACCGCCAAGCCCTCCGAAGCGATCACCGAATCGGTCAACAAAGTCGTCGGCACGGTCGACGAAGTGACGGGCGGCGCGCTCAGCGAAACCGGCGTCTCGAAAGTCACCGAAGAAGTCGTGAACGGCGTCGTCGGCCCCGAATCGGTCGTCGGCAAGACCGTCGACGGGGTGGGCGAAGTCGTCGGCGGCCTGATCAACGGTCACGGCCAATAGGCCTGCGCGTCGGTCAACCGTCACAATGCCGCCGATGGCGGAGCAGGTTCAGTCTGGGGCAGTCGCGCGCGACCCGATCGCGGATTCCCTCGTGCTGCCGATCGGCAGCCGCGTGAACGGGCGGGGCCACCTCGAGGTCGGCGGCTGCGACGTCGTCGAGCTGGTCGAAGAGCACGGCACGCCCGCCTACGTCTACGCCGAGGACGATCTGCGCGCCCGCGCCCGCGCCTACCGCGAGGCTTTCGAGCGCCGCGACGTCGACGGCGAGGTCCTCTTCGCCTCCAAGGCGTTCCCCGCGACCGCGGCCTACAGGCTCTTCGCCGAGGAGGGGCTCTCGGTGGACGTCGCCTCCGGCGGCGAGCTCCACATCGCCCTCGCCGCCGGCTTCGACCCCGCCCGCATCCACATGCACGGCAACAACAAGACCGACGAGGAGATCCTGATGGCGGCGCGGGCCGGCATCGGCCACCTGATCCTCGACTCCTTCGACGAGATCGAGCGCTGCGAGCGCCTGCTCGAGGAGCCGATGAAGGTGCTGATCCGGGTTACGCCCGGGGTGAAGCCCTCGACCCACGACTTCATCACCACCGGGCAGCTCGACTCGAAGTTCGGCTTCGGGGCGGGCGACGTGGGCGGCGCGGCGGCGGCGATCGAGCGCGCCCTCGCCGCCGAGAAGCTGGAGCTGGTCGGCCTGCACGCCCACATCGGCTCGCAGATCTTCGAGCTCGAGCCCTACCGCCTGGCGATCGAGGCGCTCGGCGAGCTGGCCGGCGACTGGTGCGAGGTCGTCGACGTCGGCGGCGGGCTCGGCGTCGCCTACACCGACGACGACAGGCCGCCCGCGATCGACGACTACGTCGGCACCAAGGTCGCCGGCGTCCGCGAGGTCTTCGGCGAAGAGGTGCGGATCCTGATCGAGCCGGGGCGCTCGCTGGTCGCCAACGCCGGCGTCACCGCTTACCGCGTCGGCACGGTCAAGGAGATCCCCGGCGTGCGCACCTACGTCGCCGTCGACGGCGGCATGTCCGACAACCTGCGGCCGATGCTCTACGGCTCGCGCTACGAGGCGCTGATCGCCGACCGCGCGGGGGCGGGGCCCGAGGCCACCGTCACCGTCGCCGGCATGCACTGCGAGTCCGGCGACGTGCTGGTGCGCGACGCGCGCCTCGCCGCGCCCGCCGTCGGCGACGTCCTGGTCACGCCGGCGACCGGCGCCTACGGCCACGCGATGGCCAACAACTACAACGGCGTGACGCGACCGCCGGTGATCTTCTGTCGCGACGGCAAGGCCCGCGTGGTCGTCCGGCGCGAGACCTTCGAGGATCTGACGGCGCGCGATGTCTGAGGTCGTGGCAGCCGCGGGCGACGCGGTCGACTCCGGCGACGGCCCGAAACCCGTGCGCATCGGCCTGCTCGGCAGGGGCAACGTCGGCGCCGCGTTCGCCGACCTGCTCGCCGAGCGCGCCGAGGCGGTCGAGGCGGCGACCGGGCGGCGCCCCGAGATCTCCGGCGTCCTCACCCGCAGCGCCGGGGACTTCGCCGAGATCCTCGAGCGCTCCGACCTCGTGGTCGAGCTGATGGGCGGCACCGAGCCGGCGCGCGAGTACGCGATCGCCGCGATGCGCGCCGGGCGCCCCTTCGTCACCGCCAACAAGCAGCTGCTGGCCCAGCACGGGGACGAGCTCTTCGGGGTCGCCCGCGAGAGCGGCGTGCAGCTGCGCTTCGAGGCGGCGGTCGCGGCGGTGATCCCGATCGTGCGCACGATCCAGGAGGGCTTCGCGGCGACCGAGATCGAGAAGGTCTACGGGATCGTCAACGGCACCACCAACTTCATCCTCAGCGAGATGGCGGCGAGCGGGGCGGGCTACGCGGAGACGCTGGCGCGCGCGCAGGAGCTCGGGTACGCCGAGGCCGACCCCACCGACGACGTCTCCGGGGCCGACGCGGCGGCGAAGATGGCGATCCTCGCGCGGCTCGCCTTCCACACCCCGGTGACGCTGTCGGAGGTTGCCTACGAGGGGATCGAGGGGATCACGCCCGACGACATCGCCTTCGCCAAGGAGCTCGGCCTCTCGCTGAAGCTGCTCGGGGTGGCGGAGAGGCGGGGCGAGGGGATCAGCGTCCGCGTCTTCCCCTGCTTCCTCTACTCGGGGCACCCGCTGGCGCCGATCGAGGGGGCCTTCAACGCGGTGATGATCCAGGCCGACGCGATCAACGAGGTGACGCTGTCGGGGCCCGGCGCGGGCGGTCTGCAGACGGCGAGCGCGGTGCTCGGCGACGTCGTCTCGATCCTCGCCGGGGACACGCCGGTGCACGAGACGCGCACGAAGCTGCCGATCGTCGCCGACGTCCCGTCGAGCTTCTACCTGCACCTCGAGGTCGCCGACCGGCCCGGGGTGCTGGCGCGGATCGCGACCGTCCTCGGCGACCACCAGGTGTCGGTGAAGAGCGTCGTCCAGCGGGGGATCGGCGACGACGCGCGGCTGGTGATGGTGCTGCACGAATGCCTGGAGTCGCGCTTCGCGCGGGCCGTCGAAGCGCTGAACGAGCTGGGCGAGCTGCGCGGCCCGGCGCGCTCGATCCACGTGATCGAGGAAGGTTTCTAGTGCCGGAACGGGGGCTGATCGAACGCTATCGGGACCGGTTGAACCTGGAGCCCGACGATCCGGTCGTCAGCCTCCAGGAGGGGACGACGCCGCTGATCCCCTCGCCCCACCTCTCCGACCGGGTCGGCGCCGAGGTCTTCCTCAAGTTCGAGGGGGCGAACCCGACCGGGTCGTTCAAGGACCGCGGCATGACCGTCGCCGTCTCGCGCGCCAAGGGGCGCGGGGTGGAGGCGGTGATCTGCGCCTCGACCGGCAACACGGCGGCGAGCTGCGCGGCCTACGCGGCGCGGGCCGGGTTGCGCGGGGCGGTGATCGTGCCGGAGGGCAAGATCGCGATCGGCAAGCTCGCCCAGGCGCTGATCCACGGGGCCCGCGTCGTGGCCCTCAAAGGCAACTTCGACGACGCGCTTCGGATCGTCCGCGAGCTCTCCCAGAAGCACCCGATCGAGCTCGTCAACTCGGTCAACCCCTACCGGATCGAAGGGCAGAAGACCGGCGCGTTCGAGCTCATCGACGAGCTCGGCAAGGCGCCCGACGCGCTGGCGATCCCGGTCGGCAACGCGGGCAACATCACCGCCTATTGGCGCGGCTTCCAGGAGATGGGCGCGGCCCCCGTCCTCTACGGCTTCCAGGCCGCCGGCGCGGCGCCCCTGGTCACCGGCAAACCGGTGGATAAACCGGAAACGATCGCCTCCGCGATCCGCATCGGCAACCCCGCCCGCTGGGAGGAGGCGATGGCCGCCGTCACCACCTCCCACGGCCGCATCGCCGCCGTCACCGACGACCAGATCATCGACGCCTACCACTACCTCGCAAGCTGCGTCGGCGTCTTCTGCGAGCCCGCCTCCGCCGCCTCGGTCGCCGGCCTCCTCGCCCACGGCCTGCCCACCGTCGACGGCGAGCCCAAACCCGAGACCGTCGTCGCCGTCCTCACCGGCCACGGCCTGAAGGACCCCGACACCGCCCTGGGCAAAGCCCCCGCCGTGATCAGCTGCGAGAACGA
>DASZUW010000384.1:0-1671 GCA_035547475.1 Solirubrobacterales bacterium | reverse complement strand
ATGGCGCGGTTCTCCAACCACGCTGTCTCCTGACCGTCCGAACCCTTGCTTCCCCACGCCGGGCCCCACGTCCTGGGCGCCTCATGGGGGTAACAGCCTGCCAGGACCCCCATGAGGCGCCCAGGACGCCCCGCCCGCGCTCCGAAGTGGTGTGGACGGCCCGAGCCGTCCCTACCCAAAATTGCAAGGCCCCACCGCAAATTCGCGGCGCATTCATCAAACCGCGGCGGGATGCCGAAACAACGTCCCGGAAAGTGCTCTTACACTCTGGGAAGAAGAAGATGGACGAGGGCGATCAGAAGCGGCAACTGATCGACGGGCAGACCGAAGGCACCGGACGCCTGCGGGGTGGCGTCGACCGTGCGCACGAGCGCGTCGGCCGGGCGCGGCTCGCGGTCGAGGACGTCGGGTGGTTTCTGCGCCGGCACGTCGCCTGGCCGGTCGAGGACTCGCTCGAGCGGCTCGGACGGCGCGGCGCGATCGGCGTCTTCGGCGGTGGGGGCATCGCGGTCGCCGGCGTCGTCGCGGCGCTGGTGATCGCCGGGTCCGGCGGCTCCTCGACGAGCGGCGGGACCACCGAGGCCTTCGTCACCCCGCAACGCATGCCGGCCCCGGCGCCCGCCGCGGCGCCGCCGGCCCCGCGGCCGAAGCACGAGTCGACCGAGCCGAGCCGCCCGACCCTGCACGGCGCGCCGCCCGACTTCTCGCCGGCCAAGGACGTGCGGGCCGGCGTCGCGAACGGCAAGGCCCTCGGCGGGACGAAGGGCGACGGCGACGAAGCGCCGGCGAAGCGGGGCACGGCCGACGCCGCCGACACGGGCGCCGCCGGAGCCGACCGTGCCGCGCGCGGCGCGACCGCCGCCGAGGCGACCACGAGCTCAGATGACGCGCCGGCCTCGACGGCGAGGATCGGCGCGACGCCTGCGGCAAGTGCCTCCGCCCAGGCGCAGGCGTCGAGCCTCGCGGAGGCGAGCGACACGGGCGCCGCCGAGACGGGCCAGGGCGGCGCGAACGGCAAGGGCGACGAGTTCACGGGCCCACCGGCGCCGAAGGCCGCGAAGAAGGTGGCGCGGCGCTTCGCCGAGGCGTTCGTCGTCTACGAGATCGGCGGCATCGACACGAAAGTGCGAAAGATCTTCAACCAGACGAGCACGAAACAGCTCTCCCGCTCCCTCCTGCACCGACCGCCGCGCCAGCCCGCCACGGTCAAGGTGCCGCGCGCGAAGGTCGTCAACGTCGTCGCCGGGCCCTCGAAGGGGCGGGTGTACACGGTCAGCGTCTCCCTGCTGCGGGTCGGCGTGACGAGCGAGCTGCGGCTCGAGATGGAACAGGGTGTCGGCAAGAAGTGGCAAGTCACGAACGTCCTCGGCTGAGCTGATGCCCGACCGCACCCGCAAGCTCCGCGCGCTCGCCGCGGCCGCCGTCCTCACCGTCGCGCTCGCGCTGTCGATCGGCGTCGCCGCGGCGGCGAAAGACGGGCAGCCGACGCAGGGCGAAAGCCTGGGCGCGGCGACCCCGAGCGGTCCGCCCGTGCCGGCGACCGAAGCGACGGCGACGGGCGGGGCGGGCGCGGGCGCCAAAGCGGGAACCAGCGGCGAAGCGCCGTCCCGCACCGAGGGTGGAGCAGGTTCGGGAGGCGAATCGCGGTCGGGGACCGGCGGTGGATCAGGG
>DASZUW010000383.1:0-6079 GCA_035547475.1 Solirubrobacterales bacterium | reverse complement strand
TCCTCGAAGTCGACCAGCCGCAGGCCTTCGCCCGCGACCAGCTCGCGCAACGGCTCGAAGCCGAGCACCAGCGCGGCGCCATCCCGGCCGGCCGCCTCGGCGGCGAGCCGCGCCACGGTGATCCCGGCGGTGACGATCCGCTCGGGCGAGACGTAGACGCCCATCGCGCCGAGCCGCTCGGCGTATTCCTCGGGCCGTTTGGTCGGGTTGTTGGTGACGAAGACCAGCTCCTTGCCCGCCGCGAGCATCGTCGCCAGCGCCTGCGCAGATCCCGGCACCGGATCCCGCCCCCGCCAGACCACCCCGTCGAAGTCGACCAGGAAGCCGTCGTATGAATCGATCACGGGCACGGCCGCCCAGCGTATTGTTCGCCGCCACGCGCCGTGCTCTCGTCCTCGCAGGGTGATTCTCTCCGGCCTGCTCGTGCTCGGTTTCGAGCTCGGGTTCCCCCGGCGGCCCAGGGCGAAGAGAATTCTTCGACGAGTGAGGCGCGCGGGGGAAGTCCCCCGCCGCTTGGAGTGAGGCTTCGCCGCGTCGGCCGCTACCGTGCAGGTTGCGTGGCCGCCCCGGACGGAAAGGTCGTAGTCGCCGAAGGACTGTCGAAGGTCTACGGCTCCGGGGAGACCGCGGTGGTCGCCCTCGACGGGGTCAGCACGGCGTTCGAGCGGGACCGGTTCACGGCGATCATGGGGCCGTCGGGCTCGGGGAAGTCGACGCTGATGCACATCCTCGCCGGGTTGGACACGCCCACGGCGGGGACGGTGACGCTGGACGGCGTCGACATCACGCACCTCGACGACGCCGAGCTGACCAGGCTGCGGCGCGACAAGCTCGGCTTCGTCTTCCAGTTCTTCAACCTGCTGCCGGTGCTGAGCGCGGAGGAGAACCTGGTGCTGCCGCTCTCGATCGCCGGGCGCAGGCCCGACCGAGAGTGGGTCGACCAGCTGATCCGCACGGTCGGGCTGGAGGAGCGGCGCACGCACCGCCCGGCGGAGCTGTCGGGCGGGCAGCAGCAGCGGGTCGCGGTGGCGCGGGCGCTGGTGTCGAAACCGGCCGTGGTGTTCGCCGACGAGCCGACCGGCAACCTCGACTCGAAGGCGAGCGCCGACGTGCTCGACCTGCTGCGCCGCGCCGTCGACGACTTCCGCCAGACCGTGGTGATGGTCACCCACGACCCCGTCGCCGCCGCCCACGCCGACCGCCTGATCACCCTGCGCGACGGCAGGATCGTCCAGGACGGCGCGCCCGGCGGCGCCGACGACGTGATCGAGCTGATGAAGCAGCTCGACTAGGGACGGGCGCGGCGCGATGACCCGGCTCTCGATCAAGAGCCTCTGGGCGCGCAAGGTGCGCGCCTTCGCCACCTCGCTGGCCGTGATCCTCGGCGTCGCCTTCATCGCCGGCTCCTACGTCCTCACCGACACGATCTTCGCCGCCTTCGACGAAATCTTCACCGAGTCGCTGCAGGGGACCTCGGTCGTGGTCACCGCGCAGAACCCGGTCGAACAGGAAAGCGGCGAAGTGGCGACGGTGCCGCGGTCCTACCTGCCGAAAGTGCGGGGGGTGTCGGGGGTGAAACGGGCTGCCGGGGCGATCTTCACCCCGGGCGGCTTCTTCGACGCCGAAAACGAAGCGATCGGGACGAAATTCGCGCCGAAGTTCATCTCCTCGACGCTGCCCGAAGGGCTGGAGTCGCTCACCTACGTCGACGGCCACGAGCCGCGCGGCCCCGGCGAAGCCTCGCTCGACAAGGCGGCCGCCGAATCGGCCGGGATCGGCCTCGGCGACACGCTGAAGATCATCGGCGCCGGGAAGGTCGTGCCGTTCAAGCTGGTCGGGCTGACCCAGCTCGGCCAGGCCTCCTTCGGCGGCGCCTCGATCGCCCAGGTGACGCTGCCCGTCGCCCAGGCCCTGACCCACAAGCGCGGGCGCTTCGACCAGATCTCGGTCGCCGCCGAGCCCGGCGTCTCCGAGACGACGCTGAAACGGCGGATCGAAAAGGTGCTGCCGCGCACGGCGCGGGTCGAGACGGCAAAGGAAAACGCCGACCGCAACTCCGAACAGATCCGCGACAACCTCGGTTTCCTGCAGACGATCCTGCTCGTCTTCGGTTACGTCGCCGTGCTGGTCGGCGCGTTCATCATCTTCAACACCTTCTCGATCACCGTCGCCCAGCGGGTCGCCGAGTTCGGCGTGCTGCGGACGCTCGGCGCCTCGCGCCGCCAGATCCTCGGCTCGGTGCTGCTGGAAGCGGGGGTGATCGGGCTGATCGGCGGCGTCGTCGGCCTGGCGGGCGGGTTCGTGACCGCGCTGGCGCTGCGCGCCGTCTTCAAGGCGATCGGCGCCGACCTGCCGACCACCTCGCTGGTGCTCGAGGGCCGCACCGTCATCGTCTCCTTCCTCGTCGCGTTCGTGGTCACGTTCCTGTCGGCGCTGATGCCGGCCTGGCGCTCGACCCGGGTGCCGCCGATCGCCGCCCTGCACGGCTTCACGCCGACGGTCAGCCGCGGGCGCCGCGTCGTCTTCGTCGCGGTCGCGGCGCTCCTGGCGGCGATCGGGGTGGCCTTCGTCGTCGCCGGGCTCGCGGGCGGTGGTGGGATCAGCGGCCGCGCGGCGCGGATCGGCGGCGGCGGGATCGCGGTCGTGATCGCCGTCTCCCTCTTCAGCCCGAGCCTCGTGCGGCCGCTCGCCGACGTCGCCGGGCGCCCGCTGGAGTGGGTCCGCGGCCTCACCGGCCGCCTCGCCCGCGAGAACTCCAAGCGCAACCCGGGCCGCACCGCCGTCACCGCGGCGGCGCTGATGATCTCGCTCGCGCTGGTGACCTTCGTGACCGTCTTCGCCTCCGGGCTGAAGAGCTCGGTCGCCCAGATCATCGACGAAAACTTCGCCGGCGGCCTGGTGATCGAGAACTCCGACGGCTTCTCCCCGATCCCGGCCGGCGCCGCCATCGCCGCTTCGAAAGTGCCCGGGGTGAAGTCGGTCGCGACGATCCGGGGCGCCGAAGCGAAGGTGATCGGGTCCGGCGACACGGTGAAAGTGAACGGTCCGAGCCCGAACATCGAAGAAGGCGTCGAAATCGAATGGCTGGAGGGCGGGCCGGCGAAGCTGCGCCATCTTCGTGACGACGAAGCGATCGTCTCCGACGACTTCGCGAACGAACATCACCTGGAGGTCGGCGACACCTTCGAGCTCCTGAGCCAGTCGGAGGTGCGCTCGAACCTCCGCGTCGCCGGCGAGTTCGAATCGAAGGCGGGGATCTTCGGCGACGTCCTCGTGACCCAGCGGGTGATGGCCGACGCCTTCAAGCAGCGCCAGGACACGACCGACTTCGTGATCCTCGAACCCGGCGCCGACGCCGAAAAGGTCCAGGCCATCCTCACCCTTGGCGCCGAACGTGCCTTCCCGACCGCCGAAGTGCTGAACCAGGGCGAACTGCGCGAAGAACGCGAAAAGCAGATCGACGAAGTCGTGCGGCTCTTCTACCTGCTCTTGGCGCTGGCGGTGATCATCAGCCTGATCGGCGTCGTCAACACGCTCGGGCTCTCGGTCTACGAGCGCACGCGCGAGCTCGGCATGCTGCGCGCGATCGGCATGTCGCGCCGCCAGGTGCGGACGATGATCCGTTACGAGGCCATGATCACGGCGTTGATCGGGGCGATCCTCGGGCTGGTCCTCGGCATCGTCTTCGCCGCCCTGATCGCCCAGCCGCTGAAGGGGGAAGGCTTCACGCTCAGCTATCCGGTCGGCACGCTGATCGGGATCCTCGTGCTGGCCGGGCTCCTCGGCGTGCTCGCCGCGATCATCCCCGCCCGCCGCGCCTCGCGGCTGGACGTCCTCGAAAGCCTCCAGTACGAGTAGGTCGGCGCGGGAGGTCTACGCTCCGCTCGTGCTCAGCGCCAGATCGCCCTCCAGGTCGCTCGGCGTCCTCGCCGCGATCGCCGTCGTCGCGGTGGGCACCGGGATCTCGGCGGCGCTCGAATCGATCGCCGAGCCGGTCTCGCTGGGGATCGTCTTCATCCCCGGCGTCCTCCTGATCGCGACGCTGTGGGGCCTCTGGATGGGCGTCGGCACCGCGGTCCTCAGCGCGCTCGTCTTCAACTTCTTCTTCCTGCCGCCGCTGCGGACGCTGACGATCAACGCCCGGCACGACATCGTCGCGCTCGTCGTCTTCCTCATCGTCGCGATCGCCGGGGGCACGCTCGCCGAGCTGGCGCGGGCGCGCGCGGCCGAGGCGGAGCGGCGGCGGGAGGAGGCCGACCGGGCGCTGGCGGAGGCGGCGGCGCTGGCCGCCGAGCGCGACCGCATGCGCGAAGAGGCGATCGAGGCGGAGGCGCTGCGGCGCTCCGACGAGCTGAAGACCTCGCTGCTGCGCGCTGTGTCCCACGACCTGCGCACGCCGCTGACCGCGATCATCGCCGCGGGCGCCGCGCTCGACTCCCCCAGCATCACCGCCGGTGAGCGCCACGAGCTGAGCGACGCGGTGGTCGACGAGGGCCGGCGGCTCTCGCGGCTGGTGGAGAACCTGCTCGACGTCTCGCGCCTGGAATCGGGGAAAGCCGAGCCGCGCCGCGAGCCCGTGGAGCTCGGCGACCTCCTGGCGGCGGCGCGCGAATCGCTCGGGCCGGAGGGGGAGGGCGTGCGCCTCGCGCTGGACGACGGGCTGCCACCGCTCCGCGCCGATCCGACCCAGCTCGAGCGCGCCTTCGCGAACCTGCTGGAGAACGCGGTCGTCCACGGTGAAGGGCACCCGGTGCTGGTGCGCTCGCGGCTGGTCGGGCCGCGGCTGGTGGTGCGGGTCGTCGACCAGGGGCCGGGCATCCCGGAGAACCTGCGCGAGCGGATCTTCGAGCCCTTCTACCGCGCGCCGGACGCCGCGAGCGGCGGCGGCTCGGGCCTCGGCCTGGCGATCGCCCGCGGCTTCATCGAGGCCAACGGCGGCGAGGTCGAGGTCGAGTCCCTGCCCGGCCAGGGATCGAGCTTCGTGGTCACCTTCGCCGCCCTTCCTTCCGGGGGGCACGAGTGAGCGGCGCGCGCATCCTCGTCTGCGACGACGAGCCGCAGATCCTGCGCGCGCTGCGGGTGATCCTGCGCGACGCCGGCTACGAGGCGGTGACCGCGTCGACCGGGGAGGAGGCGCTCGACCTGGCGGCGGTGAGACCGCCCGAGGCGGCGATCCTCGACCTGATGCTGCCCGACATCGATGGGGTCGAGGTGACGCGGCGGCTGCGCGAGTGGACCAAGATGCCGATCCTCGTCCTCTCCGCGGTGGGGGAGGAGGACCGCAAGGTCGAGGCGCTCGCGGCGGGCGCCGACGACTACGTCACCAAGCCCTTCGGCCCGCGCGAGCTGGTCGCGCGCCTGGAAGCGGTGCTGCGGCGGGCGGCGCCGGAAGGGGCGGAACCGAAGATCGTCGCCGACGACCTCGAGATCGACCTCGCCGCCCGCACCGTGAAACGCGACGGCGAGCCGATCCACCTGACCCCGATCGAGTTCTCCCTCCTGCGCACCCTGGCCCGCAACCGCGGCAAACTGATGACCCACCGGGCGCTCCTCGTCGAGGTCTGGGGGGTCGAGTACGAAGACGACTTCCAGGTCCTCCGCGCCCACATCGCCAACCTGCGCCGCAAGATCGAGCCGCCCGGCAGCGAAGGCCCCAAATACATCAAGACCGACCCCGGCGTCGGTTACCGGTTCGCCGAGTAGGGGGTTCCGTGGGGAGGCGGGCACAGGGACGGGAGGAGGTGCGGGCTTCCGTCACGGTCCCGCGAGGAACGTCACGGGTCCACATCGGGCCGGGGCACGTCCGTGCGCTTGTCCACCCCCGCGGGGGGACACGCGCACGGACGTCGTGGGGGGTGATGTGGAGGTGGGTGAGGGACCGTGATGTCCCATGGGTCTTCGCCACGGTTCGCGCCCCGACGGCCCTTCCGGGCAGGTGGTCGGGGGCTCTGTCGCCGGCGTCGGCGGAGCCGGAACGGCACAGGGACGGGAGGTAGTGCGGGCTTCCGTCACGGTTCCGCCCGGTTCGTCACGGGTCCACATCAGGCCGAGGGACGTCCGTGCACTTGAGCCGCCTATG
>DASZUW010000382.1:0-10018 GCA_035547475.1 Solirubrobacterales bacterium | reverse complement strand
GGTCGGCCGCCGGTGCGCCCCCGGCGCACCGGCGCGCCTCGGCGGCCTCCCCCGGCTCGGTCTCGAGACCGAGCCGGGGGAGGCCGCCGAGGCGCGCCGGTGCGCCGGGGGCGCACCGGCGGCCGACCATCGACCTATTTGCCGCCGACGATGTCTTCGACCACGTAGGCGGCCACGTTGGCGATTTCTTCTTCGCTCAGCGTGCCTTTGAACGGCGGCATCCCGCCACCGCCGTTGGTGACCTGTTCTTCGGCGCCCGCCTGTTCTTTGGCTTTCGGCATCGTCCTCAGGTCAGGGCCGCCGTTGCCGCCGTGCCCGGTCGCGCCGTGGCAGACCGAGCAGTTTTCGGCGAACACTTCTTTGCCGGCTTCGGCGTCCGGGGCGGCACCGGTTTCGGCCCCACCTTCTTCGGCTTCTTTGCCTTCGGTGGGCGCTTCTTCGTTGCCTTTGTTTTCTTCGGCTTCGCCGACTTCTTCACCGCCTTCTTTTTCTTCGGCGGATTCCTCGCCCGCGTGCTCGGTGCCTTCGCCTTCTTTTTCGGTGCCCGCCTCCGGGCCTTTGGTCCCGTTCAGGGAGAAGACCCAGAAGTTTTCACCGTGCGGCGTCGCGGCCAGCGAGTTGCCGCCCGCGTAGATGGCGACCTTCTCTTCACCTTCGTCTTCGAACACGGTCACCGTGGTGTTGGCGCCGGCGCCGGTCTGGAAGCCCCAGAGTTTTTCGCCGGTTTCGGTGCTGAACGCCTGGAGTTCACCGTTGTTCTGGCCGACGAACACGAGGCCGCCGGCGGTGGTCACCGCACCGGAGTAGCAGGATTCTTTGAATTCGTTCTGCCACTTGATCTTGCCGGTGGACATGTCATAGGCGGTCAGGAACCCGGGGGTGTTGAACCCGGAGGCGACCACGGTTTCGGAGCCGACCGTGTTTTTGCCCTGTACGAACTTCGGTTCCTTGGGCGGCACGACGAGCCCCAGGGCGCCGCTCTGCGAGCAGACGAAATACATGTTGTCTTTGGGGTCGTACGAGGACGGCGGCCAGTTGTCGCCGCCGACCGCCGCGTTCGCGATCAGGTTGATCGCGTTCGGGTCGGAGCTCATCGGAGTGAAGACTTCACTCGGGATGATCTTCGGCTTCGGGTTTTCGCCCGCCACCGCTTCTTCGGCGGTTTCGAGCGCCGCTTTGGTGGTCTTGATCGGGCTGAACGGTTCCATGGTCGGCTCGGGCTGGGTCGGCCAGGTTTTCTGCGCCGGATCCTGCGGGACCTTGACCTCGGGGATCGGGTAGATCGGTTTGCCCGTCTTGCGGTCGAGCAGGTACACCCAGCCGGTCTTCGAGGGCTCGCCGATGGCGTGCCGTTCTTCACCGTTCATTTCGCCGTCCATCAGGACGGTCGGGCTGGGGCTGTCGTAGTCCCAGATGTCGTGGTGGACCTGCTGGAAGTGCCACTCGTATTTGCCCGTTTCGGCGTTCACCGCGACGATCGAGGCGGTGAAGAGGTTTTCACCTTCACGGTTGCCGCCGAGCCACGGGGACGCGTTCGAGGTCGAGAAGTAGACCATGTTCAGTTCCGGATCCACCGTCGGCGTGTTCCAGAGCGACGCCCCACCTTCTTTGTAGGTGCCGTTGTCGGGCCAGGTGTCGCCACCGGTTTCCTTCGGGCTCGGCGTGGTCCAGAAGCGCCAGTCGATCTTGCCCGTCTTCGCGTCCAGGGCGGTGAGGCGCCCGCGGATGCCGTACTCGCCGCCCGAGCCGCCGACGTACACGCGGCCCTCGTAGTAGAGCGGCGCGCTGGTGATCGAGAAGCCTTTGCGGAACTGTTCGATGTTCGTCGACCATTTGACTTTGCCGGTCTGCTGGTCGAGCGCCACCTCATCGCCGTTCAGCTGCGAGATGAACACCATCCCGTCGCCGAGCGCGACGCCGCGGTTGTCCCAGCCGCAACAGACGACTTCGCCGAGCGGGTCGGGCGGCAGGTGCGGTTCGTAGGTCCAGAGGATTTCCCCGTTGCCGGCGTCGATCGCGTAGACGTCGTCGGCGCCGTCGGAGATGTAGATCGTGCCTTCGTACTCGAGCGCCTGGCCCTCGGCGGAGAACTTCGCGGCGGTGGTGTTCTGGCCGATCTTGGTGACGAAATCGCCTTTCAGTTCTTTCACGTTTTCGGTGTTGATTTCGTCCAGCGTCGAGTAGCGGTCGTTGGTGGTGCCGCCGCCGTTGCTGATCCAGTTGTCACCGGCGTGTTCGAAGAGTTCTTCGGAGGTGAATGCGGGCGCCGCCGCGATCGGACCTTCGCCTTCTTCGCCGCCACCCGCGCTGGTGGCGCTCGTGGTGGTCGTGCCACCGCTGCCGCCGCATGCCGCGAGGACGACCGCCGCCGCCAACGCCAAGAACAAGGCCGCGAACCACCTGCGGTGGCCTGTGCTTCGCCTACCGAGACCTCTGAACATCGAACCCACCCTTTCCTGGCAGGCGGAGGGCGTTCGTGAACGGCCTTCGGCCCGCTCTTTGAAGCTTCTTCAAGGAACCGGACGCTAGCACTTTTAAACCGCGGCTAAATCAGCGGAAGCGCAGCGGCGGCGACGCGCTCCGATGGCGTCGCGGGTGGACGCCCCGCCGGCGCCTCACCGAGCCGCTCTCGAGCACCCGCGGGACGTACTTCTCGGGGACCTTCTGACGTCCCACGGCCGCCCGCGAGGAGCCTCGCGGGCGCTCCTCCAGCGCCCGGTGGAAGAGGGCGATCGCGAGCGCCGCCACGGCCAGCCCGATCGCCGCCACCAGCAGCGCCGGCACGCCCAGCAACCCGATTGCCACCAACCCGACCAAGAAGGCCAAGACTACGGCGCTGTAGGGACGGTCCTCGATGCGCGGATCCTTCATGCTGCTGCCTCCACACGAAAGTACTCCTGGCCGCGATCGCTCCGGGGTACGCGAGGGCGCTCTGCAACGAAACTGGCGGGGCGCGGGCGCGCGCCCGCCGTGCCGCTCAGCGGGCGAGGCGCCTGTACGCGGCCCAGGACGGCTTGGCGACTCCGCTCCGCGTGAAGAGCCCCGAGCCGTCGCAGAAGTTGCAGCTCCCCGGCTCGTCGGTGAACGAGAACCAGTAGACGCGCTTGATCCGCCAGGCCGCCGCCCGCGCGCGCAGCAGCTTGAACGCCCCGGTCAGTTCGCGGGCCTGCCCGTTCACCCCCTTCTCGAACTGGTTGCGGCCGTTGGCGGCGCTGGGACGCCCGCTGCTCCAGCCGAGCTCGGTCAGCCACAGCGCCCGCCCCGGGTCGCGCGACTTCTTCAGCGCCGCGCGGACTTCTTCGAGTTCGCCGGGCAGCCGCCCGAAGTACTTGGAGTAAGGGTGGACGGCGACGGCGATGAACTTGCCGCGCACGCCGGGCGTCGTCCGGTACATCCGTTCGAGGAAGTCGGCGGCGAACCAGGCACGCTTGATCCGCCCGCGCGCCGGCCTCACGTTGCCGCCCTTCGGCTGCAGGAAGAGGCCGCCGAGGACCATCCGCGCGCCGGGGTCGGCGCTGCGCAGGTCGCGGAACGATTCGACCACCAGCCTGCCGTACTGGGCCGGGTTCGGCCGCGCCACGAAGTACTTGTAGTTCTCCTCGTTCCAGATCTGCCAGATGCGGATCGGGTGCGCCGGCAGCAGCGGGTTTTCGCTCCAGAAGCTGCCGCCGGGGCCATAACGGAAGACCGCCAGGCGCAGGAGCTCGCGCCAGGCGGAGCGCTGCGCGGCGCTCCGCACCGGCAGGCTGATCGGCGCCCGCGCGCCGCCGACCCCTTCGTCGGGGACGGCCCAGGCGGGCGGGCCGACGAAGAACGGCAGCACCGACATCCCGGCTTCGGCGGCGCCGCGCACGAACGGGTCGACCGTGCCCCAATCCGGTTCGGCGCCGGGCGTCGACTGCACCGCCGACCAGTTGATCGGCACGCGCAGGCTTTCGACGCCGCCCTGCTTCAGGCTCCGGGCCTGGCCGGGGTCGGGCGCCTGGTTGGCGACGACGCCCCAGAAGTCGGCGGGAAGCGCCGCGCTCGCGGCGCCCGGCACCAGGAGCACGGCGATCGTCAGCAGCAGGGTGAGCGGCGCGAGCCGCCGCGGGCGGCGAGATTCGGGTCGATCCCTCATGCCTTCGTCAACCCGCCGACCGACCCGTAGGATCGGCGCATGGCCCTTCCGGGGGGTGAGACGCGGTTCATCGGCGACGGCGGCCTGGAGACGACGATGATCTTCGAGCGCGGGATCGAGCTGCCGGAATTCGCCTCCTTCCAGCTGCTCGACGACGAGAGCGGGCGCGCTGCCCTGCGCTCCTACTACGCGGGCTACCTCGACCTCGCCGCCGCCCACGGCGTCGGCTTCACCCACGCGGAGCTCGACTCCGCGCCGGACCTCGACAGCGGCGACCCCGACGAGCTGGCGGGCGAATACAGGGAGCTCGTCGCGGCGGTGCCCTCGCTGTCGGTGCTCGGTGGGTGCTGCGGGACGGACACGCGACACGTGGCGGCGATCTGTGGGGCTTGTTGGGGGTAGGGCGGGAAGGAAGGGGGGAAGGAGGCGGGCTCTCACGGCCTCACCCGTAGCCCGTCGAGGGCGATCTCGAACGCGCGGGCGGAGGCCCGGGCGCGCGCGGCGCGGTCGCGCAGGGGGGCGACCGCGCCGTCGACCATCGCCAGGACGGTGAGGGCGTCGTCGGCGGTGAGGTCGGGCCGGACGAGGCCCGCGGCGCGCGCCGCCTCGAGGCGCGGCGCGATCAGGGCACGGACCCGCCCGGTCAGGCGCTCGACCTGGTGCTCGTCGACCTCGCCCGCGCGGATGGCGGCGATCAGGCCTTGCGAGCGCAACTGCCCTGCGACCATCTCGCGCAGGAGGTCGAAGAAAGATCCGGGCCCGACGGCCTCGGAGCGGTGCCGCTCCTCGAGCGCCCCCATGTCCTCCTCGGCGAGCGCCACCAGGAGCGCGCGGCGGTCGGCGAAGTGCCGGTAGACGGTCGCCTGGCCGACCTGCGCCGCCTGGGCGATCTCGGCGAACGACGCCTCGGTGTCGTCGCGGTAGAGATCGCGCGCCGCGGCGAGGATCGCCCTTCGGCTGCGGACCGCGTCTTTGCGCAGGTTTGTCGCCACCGTCCAAACCTACGGGGAGCATCGCGCTCTCGGAAGAACTGAGAACCAATTATCACCTTTGCTACAGTGGGCCCCGCGTGTCAGTCACTGCCGATCCCCCCGCATCCGCCCCCGCCGCCGTCGGCCGCCGCGGCCACGCCTGGCTGCTTCGGCCTGGTCGAGGCGCGCACCCGCTTCGCCCTGGTGCCGATGCGCCTCTTCCGCAACCGCTCGCTGTCGATCGGGACGACGGCCTCCACACCTCGATGCTGGTCGGCGGCATCCTCGCCCTGGCCGCCGCCGCGGCCGCGCTCTTCGTCCGCCGCACCGAGAACCCCGGCGCCGCCGGCGCCGCCGCGATCTAGGTAACCGGATCGCCACAACCTCCGCCGGGAGCGCGGACTTTCGTGTATGACCTCCGGGGGCGCAATCCACGACCGAGGAGGGCAAGTGCCGGAGTACGTCGCGGCGATCGACCAGGGGACCACCTCGAGCCGGCTGATCCTGTTCGACAAGGACGGCAGGATCGCGGCGGTCGACCGGCGCGAGCACGAGCAGATCACGCCGCGGGCGGGCTGGGTCGAGCACGACGCCAAGGAGATCTGGCGGCGAACGCGCGAAGTGATCGGCGGGGCGCTGGCGAGGTCCGACGCCGAGGCCGGCGACGTGGCGGCGATCGGCATCACCAACCAGCGCGAGACGACCGTCGTCTGGGACCGCGAGACCGGCGAGCCGATCTACAACGCGATCGTCTGGCAGGACACGCGGACCGCGGACGTGGTCGCGGAGCTGGCGGGCGAGGAGGGTGTCGACCGGTTGCGCCGGGACGTCGGCCTGCCGCTCTCCACCTACTTCTCCGGGCCCAAGGTCAGGTGGATCCTCGACCACGTGGAGGGCGCGCGGAAACGTGCCGAAGCGGGCGAGCTGGCCTTCGGCAACGTCGACACGTGGCTGCTGTGGAACCTGACCGGCGGCCGCGACGGCGGCGTCCACGCGACCGACGTCACCAACGCCTCGCGCACGATGCTGATGAGCCTGGAGACGCTCGACTGGCACCAGCCGAGCCTCGACCTGATGGGGATCCCGCGCGCGATGCTGCCGCAGATCCGCTCCTCCTCGGAGACCTACGGCGAGGCGGCGGGCACGGCGCTCGGCGGCGTGCCGGTGGCGGGCATCCTGGGCGACCAGCAGGCGGCGATGTTCGGCCAGACCTGCTTTGACCCGGGCGACGCGAAGAACACCTACGGCACCGGCTCGTTCCTGCTCGTCAACACCGGCGAGGAGATCGTCCACACCGACAAGCTCTTGACCACGGTGGGGGCGAAGCTCGGCCCCGACGGGCCGCCCGTCTACATGCTCGAGGGCTCGATCGCGGTGACCGGCGCCGCCGTGCAGTGGCTGCGCGACCGCCTCGGGATCATCGAGAGCGCCGCGGAAGTCGAAGAGCTGGCGCGGTCGGTCGACGACAACGGCGGCGTCTACTTCGTCCCCGCCTTCTCTGGCCTCTTCGCCCCGTACTGGCGCGAAGACGCGCGCGGGGCCATCGTCGGCCTCACCGCCTACGCGAACAAGGGCCACCTCGCGCGGGCGACGCTGGAGGCGACCGCCTGGCAGAGCCGCGAGGTGGTCGACGCCGCCAACGCGGTCGCCGACGTGCCGTTCACGGAGCTGAAGGTCGACGGCGGCATGACCGGCGACGAGCTCCTCATGCAGTTCCAGGCCGACGTGCTCGGCGTGCCGGTGATCCGCCCGGCGGTGACCGAGACGACGGCGCTCGGCGCCGCCTTCGCCGCCGGGCTCGCGACCGCGGTCTGGTCGGGCACCGACGAGCTGCGCGAGCGCTGGTCGGAGGACAGGCGCTGGGAGCCGCGGATGTCCGCGGAGGAGCGCGAGCGCCGGTACCGCCGCTGGAAGAAGGCGGTCGAGCGGACCTTCGACTGGGTCGAGTGAGGGCTTAGGCTGTCGACATGGACGACGACTGGCGCCTGCAGATCGACCTCGACGACGCCGGGGTCTCCGGCCAGGTCTCCGACCACCTCCGTGCCGCCGAGCTCGAGCACGACCTCGAGACCTCCTTCGACCGGCGGGTGATCGTCAGCCACGAAGGCGAGAGGATCTACCTGTACGCCGGCGACCGCGGCCAGCTCGACCGCGCGCGGCGCGTCGTCCAGGGGCTGGTCGACCAGAAAGGCTGGGACGTGAGGTTCGATCTGCGCCATTGGCACGAGGGCGCCGAGGAGTGGGAGGCGCCCGACGCGCCCGAGGACCCGACCGAGGCCCCGAGGTCCAGCGAGCCGGGTGAGCTCGCCGAGTTCGAGGTGCGGGTCGAGTTCCCCTCCCACCGCGAGGCGAAGCGGTTCGCCGAGAAGCTGGAGGAAGAGGGGCTGCGGCCGGTGCGGCGCTGGCGCTACATGGTGGTCGGCGCCGCCGACGAGGACCAGGCGAACGAGCTTGCCGACCGCATCCGCGCCGAGGCCCCCGCCGACAGCAAGGTGACCGCCGAGGGGTCGCTCGCCGCCGCCTGGCGCGAGCGCCCGCCGAGCCCGTTCTGGTGGCTCGGCGGCCTCGGCGACGGTTAGTCACGCTCCGCGCCAGGTCGGCGCGGCCGGCGACGGAGGGATGGGAGGCCGGCGCCGCCACCCTCTGTCCTTGGTCGCCCACGGGGCTACCTAAGGACAGAGGGTTCGAATCTCTCCCCCCGTGCATCGCTCAAGTCCGCGCAAATAGCTGCCGAACACCGGAGGGACTGCCATGGTCGTCGTCAAGGAGAAACCCAGGGCTCCGCTCGAGCCGCCGCCGCGGGAACTGTCCGCGGTCCGGGTGGTCCTGCTGCTGGTCGTGCTGTGTGCGATCGGGTTCGGCGTCTGGAAGCTGGTCAGCAAGGAAACGCCCGCGGCGAGCGCCAAATCGGACGCGGTGCCGGTCTACTCCCCTTATGTGGACGTCACGAACACGCCGACGTATCCCTTCCAGCTGCCCTCGTCGAATCCGGTGTCGAGCGTGTACCTGGCGTTCGTGGTGAGCGACACCGAAGAACCGTGCACGCCTTCGTGGGGGACCTTCTACACGCTCGACGACGCCGGGCAGGGCCTCGACCTCGACGCGCGGACGGCACAGCTGCGCAGCCAGGGCGGGAGCGTGATGATCTCCTACGGCGGCCAGGCCAACACCGAGCTGGCCGTCGACTGCACCGACGCCGAAGCGCTTCGGCAGGCCTACCTCGAACCGATCCAGCGCTACCACGCGAAGGCGATCGACCTCGACATCGAGGGGGCGAACCTCGCCGACGCCGCCGCGAACAGGCGGCGCGCGACCGCGATCGCCGCGGTGCAGAAGCAACGCGTCGCCGAAGGCAAGTCGCTGAAGGTGTGGATGACGCTGCCGGTCGCGAGCAGTGGCCTCACCGGGGAAGGGATCGCGGCCGTGCGGGCGATGCTGAAGGCGGGCGTGAAGCTCGCGGGCGTCAACGCGATGACGATGGACTTCGGCCCCGGCGAAGGGGCGGCGCACGACATGATCGGGACGATCGAGGGCGCGCTGGTCGCGACCCAGGCGCAGGTGCAGACGCTCTGGCGCGCCGCTGGCCTGCCGAGCAGCCCGAGCGCCGCCTGGGGCCACGTCGGCGTCACCCCGATGATCGGCGTCAACGACGTCACCGACCAGCGCTTCACCCCCAAGGACGCGCATGAGCTAGCCAAGTTCGTCGAGCAGCGCGGCATCCCGCGCGTCTCGATCTGGTCGCTGAACCGGGACTCGCAGTGCGGCGGCGCCTTCGCCAAGGTCGGCGAGCTGTCCAACACCTGCAGCGGCGTCGAACAGAAGCCGCTCGAGTTCACCCACATCTTCAGCGGACTGCGGGGCACGAAGACCGCCCACCGCGCCGAGGCCGCGGCCGCGGCGCCGCAGACCCACCCGTCCCCGGAAGCCGACGACCCGGCGAGGAGCCCCTACCCGATCTGGCGCCCGGCGGCCGCCTACGTCAGCGGCTACAAGGTCGTCTGGCAGGGCCAGATCTACCAGGCCGGCTGGTGGAACCAGGGGACGCCGCCCGGCACCGTCGGCGCCGACTCGCCGCAGGGCCCCTGGCAGCCGATCGGCCCGGTCCCGCCCGGCAGCCACGCGCCGAAGCTGGTGAAGCTCGTCAAGGGCGACCTCCCCGCCTGGTCGCCGACCAAGGTCTACACCGACGGCGACCGCGTCACCTTCGAAAGGCTGCCCTACGAAGCCCGCTGGTACACGCAGGGCGAACAGCCGCTGGACGAACTGCCCTCCGACCCGAGCGCCCCCTGGGAACCGCTCTTCAAGTACCCGGGCGAGCCGCAGGCAGGAGTCGAAGCCGAATGAGGATCTTCCGCCGCAAGCAGGACGGCCCCCGCCGCCAGTGGGGCGCCGACACCCACAAAGACCCGATGCCGCAGGTGCCGCGGATCGTCGGCGACTGGACGATGACGATCGGGCGCGCCGCGGTCGTCCTCACCGTCGCCGCCTGGGCAACGCTCTTCTTCAGCGTCGTCAACGGGCAGGTGATCGAAGGGGTCGCGGGCCACGCCAGCCTGGTGGAGACGGTCGGCTTCCTCACCGCGGTCACGCTGCTGGCGGCGTCCGCCACCGCCTACCTCTTCGGCCGGCTCGGCTTCTACTACCGGACGAAAACCGGCCGGCGCACGCCGCGGGCGATGCTCGACGCCTTCTACGCCGAGCGCCGCCCGTCGGTCACCGCGCTGATCCCCTCCTACCAGGAGGAGCCCGGCGTCATCCTGATGACGCTGCTCTCGACCGCGCTGCAGGAGTACCCCGACCTGCGCGTCGTCCTCCTCGTCGACGACCCGCCGAACCCGCGCTACGCTGGCCCGCGCCGCCTGCTCGACAGCGCCGAGGCGCTGCCGGCGGAGGTCGAGCGCCTGCTCTCGGAGCCGCGCCGCCGCTT
>DASZUW010000381.1:0-6637 GCA_035547475.1 Solirubrobacterales bacterium | reverse complement strand
CCGGAGGGTGACGGAAGGCCCGAGGAAGCGTGACGTCCCCGGCGCCTTCCCGGCGTCTTCGTCACGAGGCGACCCGGGCCGGGCCGAGGTGTGGCGTCTCCCGCACGGGGACCCGACGAAAGGCAGGCCGCCCGATCGGTCAGGGGTCTCCGTGTCGAGTTCTGGTCGCGGAGCGACCAGAACTCGACGCGCGTCCTCACGGGCGCCCCAGAGGCCGCACCCCGACGGTCGGACGCTCGCGTGGTGTCTCCTGACCGTCCGAATCCTTGCCTCCCCCACGCCGGGCCCCGCGTCCTGGGCGCCTCAGGGGGGTCACAGCCTGCCAGGACCCCCATGAGGCGCCCAGGACACCCTCCCGCGCACCGAACCCCTGTGGACGGCCCGAGCGCCCCCGCACCTACGCCGGCGCTTCGTCCCCCGCCAGCTTGGCGCGGGTGAGGCGACGCGGGAGGCGCGGGTGCCAGGGGATGATCCGGGCGAACGCGTGGCGCTGGTCCTGCCAGGTGGAGGGGAAGATGAGGCGCAGGGTGAGGAGGTAGGGGCCGACGGCGCCCAGGCCGAGCGCCACCAACCAGGGGATCGAGGGCAGGCCGAGGGCGGTGAGGCCGGCGCCGAGCGGCACCGCGACCGCCACCAGGGCGAGCGAGGAGACGGTCGCGGGCGCGAGGTCGGAGACCAGGCGGCGCATCGGCGTCTCGGCGGCGTCGCGGATGATCAGGAAGTAGGCGACCGCGAGGAAGGCGGTGTGGGTGACCGAGCCGGCGACGGCGACGGCGACGATCCCGTGCCCGGCGGCGACGAAAACGGCGAGGCCGTAGGAGAGGAAGTGGGCGACGCCGTAGCCGAAGAGCGCCTTGGTGCGCCCCGTCGCCATCAGCACGGTGCCGGCGGCGTCGATGGCGACGACCGAGGCACCGCCGATCGCGAGGATCTGCACCGGCGCCACCGCGCCGCTCCAATGGGGTCCGAAGCAGAGCGGCACCAGGACCGGCGCGCCGACGGCCAGCAGGGCCAGCAGCGGAAAGATGAGGATCGTCAGCATCCGCACCATCTTGTGGTGCAGCTCCTCCAGTTCATGCTCGTCGTTGGCACGGGCCAGGACCGGAAAGCCGACCTGCGTCATCACCATGCTCACCTTGCTCTGGTATTCGACCGCGAGGGTGTAGGCGCGGTAGTAGAGCCCGGTCTGCACGGCGCCCAGGCGGGCGCCGATGATCGCGTAGTCGACGTTGCTGAACCCGACCCAGCTGAGGGTGGCGAAGGAGAACGGCAGGCTGTAGCCGAGGAGCTCGCGGGACTCCTGGCGATGGAATCGCGGACGCGGCCCGGGGGCGCTGACCCAGCCGAGCACCGCGGTGACCAGGGAGCCGGCGATGACGCCGAGGACGAGCGCCTCGCCGTTCAGCCCGGCGACGGCAAGCGCGACCGAGGCGCCGACCCGGGTCAGGGTCGAGCTGAATTCGATCGTGCTGAGGCGGCGGAAGTCCATCCGCCGGCGCAGCGTCGCCATCGGCACCACGCTGAAGGCGGAGACGAGGCAGAGGGGCGCCATGAGCCGCACGAAGCTCGCGGTGCGCGCGCCGAACACGGGATCGACGACGAGGCTCGCCAACAGCAGGACCAGCAACCCGAGGCAGGCGCCGGTCGCGAGCCCGAGCGCCATCCCGGTCTGCTCGTGCGCCCGCGTCAGGCTCTTGCGTTGCACGAGCGCGGCGCCGAACCCGCCGGCGACGACCTGGAAGGCCACTTCCTGCGCGATCAGGGCGACCGCGAAGCGGCCGAATTCGGCCGGGACGATCAGCCGCGCGAGGACGACGATCGAGGCCAGCTGCAGCACCTCGATCGCGGGCCGCACGATCGCCGACCAGCGGACGCCGTGGGCGGCGGCCTCGCGCAGCTCCTCCGGTGCCGTCCGCTCGTCTTGCACGCTCGCCTCCATCAGACCTCAGGAGCCCGGCGCGGAGCGGGAGAAGGGCAGGCTCCGTCGAGTCGCGACCAGGCCGCGCCAAAGCGGCCCCCGCGCGCGGTCGGGAAAGCAGAGGACGGCCGCCCAGACCAGCGGCCGCGGGTTGGGCCAGCGGCCGAACGAGGCCAGGAAGGAGCGCCGCGCCTGCGCCTGGCGATCGAGGTCGACCAGCGTGCGGCCGATGTTGGCGAGGTCGCGGCCCTGCGCCCGACGGGCGCGCCAGGCACCCGCGAGCGGCGCGTGGCGTCGATGCACGGCCAGCTCGCCTTCGTGCATCCGCAGCATGTCGCCGGACGTCTGCGCGGCGTGCACGCGGTAGCCGGTCAAGGTCGCCTCGTCCTGGAAGAAGACGGCGCCGGCGCCCGCCGCCCGCAGCCAGAAGTCGTAGTCCTCGCAGATGCCGATCGCGCCGTTGCCGAAGTTGCCGAGCCGCTCGAAGAGCCGCCGTCGCACGAGCGTCGAGGAGGCGCAGATGCGATCGGACCGGTAGAGCTCGCGCAGGAAGCGCCGCGGCTCCAGCACCCCGCTGCCGGAGTAGGAGCGGTGGAACCTGCCGCTGCGCGCGCCGAAGAGGCGGGCGGCGCCGAAGGCGACGTCGACCTCCGGATGGGCGACCACCGTCGCCACCTGACGGGCGAGCTTGTCGGGTTCCCAGACGTCGTCGACGTCACAGTTGGCGACGTAGTCGCCACGGGCCTCGGCGTAGGCGCGGTCGAGGGCGGCGGCGTGCCCGCGGTTCTCCTGGCGGACCACCCGGACGCGCTCGCCGTAGGAGGCGAGCACTTCCGGCGTCCCGTCGGTCGAGCCGTCGTCGACGACGACCACCTCGTCCGGCGGCCGGGTCTGGGCGAGGATCGAATCGAGTGCCTCGGCGACGTGCGACTGTCCGTTGAAGACGCGGACGACCGCGCTGACGGTCGGCTCGCTCACGCCGACCTCGGGCGCTCGAAGATTTCGCCGAGCGCTCCCTGCAGTCCGCCCGCGGCCTCGACGAGCGAGCGCGAGACGCCTCGCGGCAGGCTCAGGATCCCCACCCAGGCGAGCGCCCGCACGTTGCCGTAGAGCGAGTTGCCGCGGGCATAACGGAGCGAGTGGCGGATCGCCCGCCGACCCTCGCGCGGCCGCCCTTCGTCGATGTGGGCGCGCCCGATGCGGAAGAAATCGTCGGCCATCGCCCGCGCCGCGAAGCGCGGGTCGTCGAGCAGGTCGAGGTTCCAGGAGCGGACCGTGTGCAGGCCTTCGCGGACCGCGGCGACGTTGTTCGTGATGTTGACGTCGTGGGCGCGGTAGCGCACCAGGGTGCGCGGCTCGTAGTAGAAGCGCACGCCGGCCCGCAGGCAGTTGAAGAAGAACTCCGAGTCGTCGGCGAGGAAGCCGTCGCGGAACCAGGCGACGCTCTCGAAGAGGTCGCGCCTGATCACGGTCGAGGGCATGTTGATCGGGTAGACGCGGAAGAGGTCGTGCAGCAGCGTGCGGTTGTCGAGCGGGCCGCTGCCGGTCGGCCGCTCGTAGTCGCCTTCCACCCGGCCGAAGAAGACCGCGTGCCCGAAGTGGACGCCGATCTCCGGGTGGGCGGCGATCGCCTCGGCCTGCCACTCGAGCTTGCGCGGTTCCCAGAGATCGTCGGCCCCGGTCGGCGCGACGTAGTCGCCGACCGACTCGCGGATCGCCCGGTTCATCGCCGTCGGGTAGCCGGCGTTCTCCTGGCGGAAGACCCGGATCCGCTCGCCGTAGGACGCGAGCACTTCCGGCGTCCCGTCGGTCGAGCCGTCGTCGACGACGACCACCTCGTCGGGCGGCCGGGTCTGGGCGAGGATCGAATCGAGCGCCTCGGCGATCCACTCCTCGGCCTGGTAGGCCGCGATGCAGACCGAGATCGTGGCAGGGGAGGGGGAGTGATCCATGCCCGACCAACGGTGCGGGCGGCGGCGGACTTGCGGACGAACCGGGGCGCTCGGCCCGTTGTCCTCCTGAGATGAGCCGACGACCACGAGCATCCGCGCCAGGAGCCCTCGGCGCCCGGCTCGGCCGCATCCCGGCCGAGCTGCGCGACCGGGTCTCGACCGGGCGCGTGCTGCGCCGTCGCCGCCCGCCGGAGATCGAGGTCGGCGGCCCCACGGGCGAGCCGACGATCTACTACCTCTGTCCCGACTACGCCGCGCCCAGCGGTGGCATCAGGGTGATCTACCGCCACGTCGACGCCCTGAACGAGGCCGGGCGGCCGGCGGCGGTGCTCCACCACGCCGACGGCTTCCGCTGCGACTGGTTCGAGAACCGCACGCGCGTCCTGGGCGCGCCGAGCGTCGAGCTCGCCGTCGACGACCTCCTCGTCGTCCCCGAGGTCTACGGGCCGTTCCTCGACCGGCTCCCGCGGGGGCCGCGCCGGGTCGCCTTCAACCAGAACGGCTATCTGACCTTCCAGCACGTGCGCGAGGGGAGGACGCCCGACTACGACGGGTTCGAGGCGGCGATGACCGTCTCCGAGGATTCCGCCGAGCTGCTGCGATTCGCCTTCCCCGGGCTGCGGGTCGAGGTCGTCCCCAACTCGATCGACCCCGAGCTCTTCCGGGCGCAGGCGCAGACGCCGGGGCGGCGGCTGGCGCTGATGCCGCGCAAGCGCCCGCAGGACGCGGAGATGATCCTGCGGCTGCTCGGCGATCGCCTGGCCGGCTGGGAGGTGACGCCGATCGAAGGGGTCGGCGAGCAGGAGACCGCGGCGATGCTGCGATCGGCACCGGTCTTCCTCGCGCTCGGCTTCCACGAGGGGTTCGGCCTGCCGGCGGCCGAGGCGATGGCGAGCGGCTGCTTCGTCGTCGGCTTCCCCGGCTTCGGCGGGCGCGAGGTCTTCGACCCGCGCTTCTCGACCGCGGTCGAGGACGGCGACGTGCTCGGCGCCGCCAAGGCGCTGGCCGCGGCCTGCGCCCGCTTCGAGTCCGAGCCCGAGGCGCTGCGCGCCGACGGCGCCCGCGCCGCGGCGGCGATCCGCGAGCGCTATTCCCGCGCGCAGCAGGTGGAGAGCCTGCTCGCCTTCTTCGACCGGCTCGGCTGAGCCGCGCCGAGGGGCGGGCGGCGCGCAAGAAGCGTCGGCGCGCGCCCGTTCATTGAATTGAGATGGGCGACGAGCGGATGCTGATCATCACCCCGGTGCGCAACGAGGAGCGCCACATCGAAGGGGTCGCCCGCGCGCTTGCCGCGCAGACGCGGCCGCCCGCCCTCTGGGTGGTGGTCGACGACAACTCGACCGACGGGACCGGCGACGCGCTGGCGCGGCTCGCCGAGCGGATCGACTTCATGAAGGTGGTCTCGACGTCGCCGAACTTCACCCGCCAGAGCGCCGACCGGCTCGCCGTCGCCGCCGCGCCGCGCGCCTTCAACTTCGGCCTCGGCGCGGCCGGCGACCTCTCCACCTACACCCACATCGGCAAGCTCGACGGCGACGTCGAGCTGCGGCCCGACTACTACGAGCGGATCCTCGCCCGCTTCGACGCCGATCCCTCCCTGGGGATCGCCGGCGGCATGATCCTCGAGCGGCGGGAAGGCGAGTGGCAGCCGACGGCGAGCGCCCGCGAGCACGTGCGCGGCGCGCTGAAGCTCTACACCCGCGAGTGCTTCGCCGACATCGGCGGCGTGGTCGAGCGGCTCGGCTGGGACGGGATCGACGAGGTCCTGGCCCGGATGCGCGGCTACACCACCTGCTCCTTCGACGACGCCGAGGCCCTCCACTACCGCGAGACCGGCAGCGCCGACGGCCGGCTGCGCGGCCACGTCCGCTGGGGCGAGGCCCACTGGATCCTCAACCACGGCCTCCTCTGGACCACGGCGCGGGCCTTCAAGACCGCCCGCCTGCGCCCGCGCGGCGCCTCCGGCGCGGCCTACCTGTACGGCTACGCGCGGGCGGCGATGCGCCGCGTGCCGCGGGTGGAGGTCGAGGGCTACCGCGAGTTCGTCCGCGCCGAGCAGCGGCGCCGGATGTCGGCCGCGGTGCTGCGGAAAGTTTCTTGAAAACCAATCGTTATCTGCCTGAGCGATCTCCAACCCCGAGGAAGACACAGTGATCAAAAGCAAGCGCATACTCGTCACCGGCGGTGCGGGAACGATCGGCTCGACCCTGGTCGACCAGTTGCTCGAAGCGGGTGCCGCCGAGGTGGTCGTGCTCGACAACTTCGTCCGCGGCCGTCGCCGCAACCTCGAGTGGGCCGACGCCACCGGACGGCTGACGGTCGTCGAGGGCGACGTGCGCGACAAGGACCTGGTCCGCGAGCTCACCCACGGGTCCGACCTGGTCTTCCACCAGGCGGCGATCCGGATCACCCAGTGCGCGGAGGAGCCGCGGCTGGCGCTCGAGGTCCTCGTCGACGGCACCTTCAACGTGGTCGAGGCGGCCGCCGAGGCGGGTGTGGAGAAGCTGATCGCCGCCTCCTCGGCCTCGGTCTACGGCCTCGCCACCGAGTTCCCGACCACCGAGGCCCAGCACCCCTACGCCAACGACACGCTCTACGGCGCCTCGAAGGTGTTCAACGAGGGCCTGCTGCGCAGCTTCCACGCGATGAAAGGGCTCGACTACGTCGCCCTGCGCTACTTCAACGTCTACGGCCCGCGGATGGACGTGCACGGCCTCTACACCGAGGTGCTGGTGCGCTGGATGGAGCGGATCGCCGCGGGCAAGCCGCC
>DASZUW010000380.1:0-11202 GCA_035547475.1 Solirubrobacterales bacterium | reverse complement strand
CAGCCTCACCTACGGCGCCTACTTCTTCGCCGTCTGCCTGGCGACCCACATCTACCTGCGGATCCGGCTGCCGCACGCCGATCCCTACCTCTTCCCGCTGATGGCGGTGCTGACCGCGTTCGGCTTCGTGATGATCTACCGCATCGACGAAAGCCTCGCCCGCGACCAGGCGAACTGGTTCGTCTTCGGCCTCGTCCTCTTCGCGCTGACGATCCAGTTCCTGCGCGACTACGAGGTGCTCGAGCGTTACCGCTACATCATCGCCACGGCCGGCATCCTGCTGCTGCTGGCGCCGCGCCTGCCGGGGATCGGCCAACAGGTGAACGGCGCCTACCTCGGCGTGAAGGTCGGCCCGATCTCCTTCCAGCCGGCCGAGTTCGCGAAGATCGCGATCGTCATCTTCCTCGCCTCCTACCTGCGCGAGAACCGCGAGGTGCTGATCGTCGGCGCGCGGCGCGTGCTCGGCGTGACCCTGCCGCCGCTCAAACACTTCGGCCCGATGCTGGTCGTCTGGGGCGCGACGATGCTGCTGCTCGTCTTCATCCGCGATCTCGGCAGCTCGCTGATGTTCTTCGCCGCGTTCCTCGCCCTGCTCTACGTGGCGACCGGCCGCTTCAGCTTCGTCGTGATCGGGATGCTGCTCTTCCTCGCCGGCGCCTGGTTCATCGTCTCGACCGTCCCGCACGTCCACGAGCGGGTCGAGATCTGGCTGCACCCCTACCACGACCCGACCGAAAGCGGCTACCAGATCCTGCAATCGATCTTCGCCCAGGCCGACGGCGGGCTCTTCGGCAAAGGGTTCGGCCAGGGGTTGATCACGATCCCCGGCCACCCCAACCGCGCGCTCCTGCCCGCGGCCCAGACCGACACGATCTACTCGCTGATCGTGAACGAGCTCGGGCTCTTCGGCGCCTGCGGGCTGATCGCCACCTACCTGCTGATCACCGCCCGCGGCTTCAAGGTCGCGCTGCTCGCCAACGACGGCTTCTCGAAGCTCCTGGCGACCGGGCTGACCGCGGTCTTCGCGATCCAGGCGTTCGTGATCATCGGCGGCGTCACCAGGGTGATCCCGCTGACCGGCGTCACCCTGCCCTTCGTCTCCTACGGCGGCAGCTCGATCGTCGCCAACTTCGTGCTGCTGGCGCTGCTTTTGCTGGTGTCGAACCGCGCCCGCCGCGAAGCCGAAGAGGGGACCGCCCTCGCCGAACGTGACTCGCCGTTGGGGGCGCTGACGTGAACCGCCAGATCATCAAGCTCTTCGGCTTCATCGTCGTCCTCTTCGCGATCCTGATCGGCTTCACGTCCTGGTGGTCGGTCTTCGACGCCAAGGCGCTGAAGGAAGAGGACGCGAACAAGCGCCCGCTCTTCGAGCAACAGCAGATCCCCCGCGGGCGGATCCTCGCCGCCGACGGGTCGGTGATCGCCAAGTCGCTCCCGAAGGGCAAGGGCAGCGGCCGGCGCTACGTGCGCCACTACCCGCTGGGGAAGCTCTTCGGCCACCCGATCGGCTACAGCTTCATGGAATACGGGCAGTCGGAGTTCGAGAAGTACCACAACGCCGAACTGACCGGCGAAGAATCGGAATTCGGCTCGATCCTCGACGAGCTGACCGGGCAGAAGCAGGAAGGCGAACAGATCGTCACCAACCTCGACCGCAAGGCCCAGGAAGTTGCGATGGGTGACCTCGAGGCGGCGGGCTACGGAGCCGTCGTCGCGATCGAACCGAGCACCGGTGCGGTCAAGGTGCTCGCCTCGAACCCTTCCTACAACCCGAACCGCGTGCCGGAAAAGCTGAGCAAGTGGAACACCGAGGACGTCAGGGCGCCCCTGGTCAACCGGGCGACCTTCGCCCGTTACCCGCCAGGGTCGACCTTCAAGGTCGTGACCGCGGCGGCGGGCCTCGAATCGGGCGTCATCACGCCCGAGACGGCCATCGACGCGCCCGGCTCGATCGAAGACGAAGGTCACGAACTTGCCAACGACTACGACCAGGACTGGGGCGAAATCACCCTCGACACGGCGCTGACCAACTCGGTCAACACGTGGTTTGCCCAGCTGGGGCAGAAAGTCGGCCAGGACAAGCTGTTCGCGATGATGGAAAAGTTCGGCTTCAACGCGACGCCGCCGATCGACCTACCGGAAGAAGAAGTCTTCCAGAGCGGTGTCTACGACTACGAAACGGAAAAGATGCTGACCCGTCACGACCCGGTCGACCTCGGCCGCCTCGCGATCGGGCAGGAGCGACTGCTGGTCACCCCGCTCCAGGACGCGATGGTCGCCGCCGCGGTGGCGAACCACGGCAAGCTGATGAAGCCGCAGATCTGGAAGCGGGTGGTGAACGTCGACGGCAGCGTCACCAAGACGATGAAGCCGAGCGTCTACAGCGAACCGCTCTCGGCGAAGACGGCGGCAGAGCTGACCACCGCGATGGAAGGCGTGGTCGACGAAGGCACCGGGACCAACGCGGCGATCCCCGGCGTCCCGGTGGCGGGCAAGACGGGCACCGCCGAAGTGCCCGGCAACAAGGCCTGCGGCGGCGGCTCGGAAGAGAACCAGGCGTGGTTCATCGGCTTCGCTCCCGCCGACCACCCGAAGATCGCGATCGCCGCCTCGGTCGAGTGCACCACCGCGTTCGGCAACGACGTCGCCGCGCCGATCTTCCGCGACGTCGCCGAAACGATCCTGGCGGGCAAATAGAAGGCAGTGGACGGATGGCAGCCGAGGCAGTGACAACGAGGGGGGAGGAGCGTGGCTGAGGTCGAGGTCGGCTCGGTCGTCGACGGGCGTTATCGGGTGGTGGCGAAGATCGGTGGCGGCGGGATGGCCGACGTCTGGCTCGCCGAGGACGCCCACCTGCAACGGCGGATCGCGCTGAAGGTCCTGCACCGGCGCTTCGCCCAGGACCGCGAGTTCGTGATGCGCTTCCAGCGCGAGGCCGAGGCGGCGGCCGGGTTGCAGCACCCGAACATCGTCGCCGTCTTCGACCGCGGCGAGTGGGAGGGCACCTACTACATCGCCATGCAGTACGTGGAGGGGCCGACGCTGAAGCAGCTGATCGACTCCGGGATCACGCTCGAGCAGGCGGTCGCGGTGATCCGCCAGGTGCTCCAGGCCGCCGGCTACGCGCACCGCCAGGGGATCGTCCACCGCGACCTGAAGCCGCAGAACGTGATCGTCGACCCGGAGGGCAAGGCGGTCGTCACCGACTTCGGCATCGCCCGCGCGGGCGTCTCGGAGATCACCCAGACCGGCTCGGTGATGGGGACGCCGCACTACCTATCGCCGGAGGGGGCGCAGGGCTTCGACGTCACCGCCGTCTCCGACCTCTACTCGATCGGCGTGATGCTGTACGAGGCGCTCACCGGGCGGGTGCCGTTCGAGGGCGAATCGGCGGTCGCGGTGGCGATGAAACAGGTCTCGCAGATGCCGCAGCGCCCGAGCTCGATCCAGCCGCGGGTGAGCCCGGCGCTCGACGCGGTGGTGATGCGGGCGCTGGAGAAGGACCCCGGGCAGCGGTTCCAGAGCGCCGAGGCCTTCATCGCCGCGCTCGACCAGGCGATGCGCGAACCGGGCGGCGCCGGGCGCGGGACCACCTCCTTCGCGGCGCTGCCGCCGGTGGTCGCCGTGCCGGTCGACGAGGAGGACCCCGAGGAGCGGCGCCGGCGCCGGCGCAACTGGTGGATCCTCGGCGCCCTGGTGGCGATCCTGATCGGCGCGCTGATCGGGCTCTTGCTGACCCGCGACACGACGACGCCGGTGCCGAGCGTGCACGGCCGCAGCCTCCAGCGGGCCGAAGAAATCCTCGAAAACGCCGGCTTCTCGATCAAGCAGCCGCCGCTCGAAGTGCACCGGCAGGTCGAGCCGGGGACGGTCCTCGAACAGGACCCGAGCGCCTCGCCGCCGGCGCGCGAGGCCAACGAAGATTGCGCCTTCCTCACCCTCTTCTGCTCGAAGCCGGCGGTGCAGCTGACGGTCAGCATCGGGCCGGGCGAAGGCACGGTCCCGCGCGTCAACGGGCTGAGCCGCGCCGAAGCGACGAAGAAGCTGGAAGCGGCGGAATTCGAAGTCGCGACGGAAAACATCAACTCCAGGGAAGTCGAAGAAGGCGACGTGGTGAAGACCGAACCGCCGGGCGGCTCGAGCGCCACGCACGGCTCGACCGTGACGATCTTCGTCTCGACCGGGCCGAAGCTCGTGAAGGTGCCGGTCCTGGTCGACAAGCAGCGGCGCCTCGCGGTGCAGGAGATCCGCGCCCGCGGTCTCGTGCCGGAAGTGGGCGAAGAGGAAAGCAGCCAGCCGGTGGGCCGGGTGCTGCGCCAGTCGCCGAGCGCCGGGCAGGAACTGGAACCGGGCGCGACCGTGGGGATCGTCGTCTCCTCCGGGCGGGAAACGAAGAAGATGCCGGGCGTGGTCGGTCGCGAACGCCGCGAAGCGGTGGAAGAAGTGCGCGCCGCCGGGCTGACGCCGGTGGTCGAAGAAGAAGAAACGCGAAACGAAGCGAAGATCGGGCTGGTGATCCGCCAGTCCCCGCACGGGGGCACCGAGCTGACGCCGGGCGCGGAAGTGACGCTGATCGTCGGTAAGCGCGCGATCGTGGCGCCCGAAGAAGCCGAAACCGAAGCGCTCGAAGAAGAAGGGGAAGAACCATGAGGGTGGCGGTGCTGAGCGGCGGGCGCTCCTCCGAGCACGAGGTCTCGCTCAGCTCGGGCGCGGCGGTAATGAAAGGACTGGAGGAAGCCGGGCACGAGGTGGTCGAGGTGCGGATCGGGCGGGACGGGCGCTGGCGCGCCGACGGCGCGGCGGTGGAGCTCGTCCCCGGCGGCGGCCTGCTTGGCGCGGCGGTCGCCTTCCCGGTCCTCCACGGGCCGTTCGGCGAGGACGGCAGCATGCAGGGGCTCCTGGAGATGCTCGACGTGCCCTACGTCGGCTCCGACGTCCTCTCCTCGGCGGTCTGCATGGACAAGCTGACGCTGAAGCGCCTTCTCGCCGGGCAGGGGATCCCGCAGGTCGACTTCGTCGAAGTCGGCGAGGAGGGCTGGCGCGAGCGCTGCGCCGAGCTCGGCTCGCCGCTCTGGGTGAAGCCCTCGCGGATGGGCTCGAGCGTCGGCATCACCCGGATCGAGGACCTGGCGGCGCTCGACGCGGCGGTCGAGACGGCGCTCCGCCACGACCCCCGCGTCATCGTCGAGGCCTCCGCCCACGGGCGCGAGATCGAGTGCTCGGTGCTCGGCAACGAGGACCCGCGGACCTCGATGCCGGGCGAGATCCTCGCCCACGCCGAGTGGTACGACTACGAGGCCAAGTACGTCGCCGGCGGCATGGACCTGGCGGTGCCGGCGCCGATCTCCGAGATCGAGACCGCGCGGGTGCGCGAGCTCGCCGCCGAGGTCTTCCGCCTCGCCGGGTGCTCCGGCCTCGCCCGCTGCGACTTCTTCGTCGAGCCCGACGGCTCCGTCCTCGTCAACGAGATCAACACGATGCCCGGCTTCACCGAGACAAGCGTCTACGCGAAGCTCCTCGAGGCCGACGGCGTCCCCTACCCGGACCTCTGCGACCGCCTCGTGACGCTGGCACTCGAGCGCCACGAGCGCACCCGGTCCCACGAGTTCTGAGGGGGCGGCGGCCGCCCGGGCCGGCAAGCGCGGGCGACCCTCGTAAACCTATGCGTAACCAAGGTCGCCCACACTCGGGTCCCTTTGGTCCCTCGGACCCGCCCTTATTCGAACAGCTTCACATCGGATATTTCGACCTGGAAGCGGCCTTCTTGGTCGGCCGCGGGTGAGGCCTTCGTGAACCAGATGAGGAAGTACTTGGCGGCTTTGGGGAGGTGGAGCTGGACTTCTTCTTCCTTGGCGGCGTCGCTTACCTCGCCGATCTGTTCGCCCCATTCTTCGAGTTCTTCGGGTGGGCCGGAGGGGGCGGCGTAGATCTGGGCGTCCCAGCCGGGGGTGGGGGTGATGATCTTCATCGCGGTGGGGGTCACCGCGGCCTGGGTGGTGACGTAGAGGCCGACGCCGGGGTCGGGGCCGGACTTGGTGCCGGCGAAGGTGTCGGAGTCGTAGTGCTCGCTCGACCAGGCGGTGCCGGTGGGATCGCCGTCGACGGCCAGTCCGACGGTTTCCGGGTCCTCTTCGCCGTCGCCCTCGGGGTCGTAGTCGGTGGCGCCTTCGATCGCCACCTGGTGGCCGGTCGGCCTTTGGGTCGCGCCGGCGCCTCCACCGCCTCCCTTGCCGCCGATGGGGCTGTTGCCGCTGCCGATCAGTTGGGTCGCGACGAGGACGGCCGCGGCGATCAGCACCACCGCCGCGATCGCCGCGGTGGACCAGCGCGCCCGGCCCGAGAGCTTGCGTTTCGCCGGCGGCACCGCCTCCAGCACGCTGGTCGCCTCGCCGGTCGTGGAGCCTGCCCGCGCCGCCTCGACCTCGAGCGCGGTGGAGAGGTCGTCGATCATCTCGCCGATGTCCGCGTAGCGCTTGGTCGGGTCCTTGGCCGTCGCCCGCTCCACCACGAGCGCAGTCGCCGCCGACAGTTCGGGCCGATCGGCCTGCACGTCGGGAAGCTCCTCGTTCACGTGTTTCATCGCCACGCCGACCTGGCTGTCGGCCCGGAAGGGCACGTGGCCGGTGAGCATCTCGAAGAGGACGACGCCGAGCGAGTAGATGTCGGAGCGCTGGTCGGCGCCGCGGCCCATCGCCTGCTCGGGGGCGACGTAGTCGGTCGTGCCGAGCACGCGGCCGGTCGCCGTCAGCCCGTCCTTTTCCAGCTGGCGGGAGATGCCGAAGTCGGTCAGCTTGGCGCGCCCCTCGGCGTCGATGAGCACGTTCTGCGGCTTGATGTCGCGGTGGACCATGCGGCGGGCGTGGG
The DNA here is from genome assembly GCA_035547475.1 of Solirubrobacterales bacterium. Classification (GTDB taxonomy): domain Bacteria; phylum Actinomycetota; class Thermoleophilia; order Solirubrobacterales; family 70-9; genus VAYN01. Next base: position 4,338 of record DASZUW010000380.1, on the reverse strand, counting down.
CCACGGTGAGCCCGCGCGCGATCTCGATCGCGTAGGCGAGCGCTTCCTGGGTGTCGAGCGCGCCGATCCGGTTGATCCGCGCCTTCAGCGTCTCCCCTTCGACGTATTCGAAGACGATGTAGGGGTAGCCGCCGTCCTCGCCCGCGTCGATCACCGCGACGACGTTGGGGTGGGAGATCTTGGCGACGGCGCGCGCCTCCTGGCGGAAGCGCTCGAGCTGGTCGGCCTGCTCGGACATCTCCCGGTGCATGACCTTCACCGCGACCGGGCGATCGAGGGTCGTGTCGCGCGCCAGGTAGACCGTCGACATCCCGCCCGAGCCGAGTTTGGCCTCCAGCCGGTAGCGGCCCGAGAGCACGGTGCCGATCATCTTCGAGCTGGTGGCGCGGTCGGGCATCAGCCTGCGAGGGCGGGGAGGAGGGTCAAGGGGGGAATATTGTCGATCACGTGTCCGTAGGGTTCTCCACTACTCCGACCCCGCCTGCACGTGGTCGTGGGCTGCCGAGCCGGCGCTGCGCCGATTGATGTGGGAGTTCGACGGGGAGCTCGCCTTCGTCTGGGCGATGGGCGGCCTCGCCCGCCACTGCGGATCGTCTTACCACGACAGCGAAGCGAGCATCGGCAACGGCCCCGACGGCTTCGCGGACTTGATGGCGCATTGGCTCAACGTAGCCGGTCGGACGGATCAGGCCCGAGAACGCGCTGCGTGTATTACCCGCCCTATAGAGGGGGTAATACACGCAGCGCGGACGTCGGTGCCCCTACCGCGCCACGTGCCCCGAATCGTCCGTGACCCTTCCGATGCGCGCGGCGCCGGGATGGTGGCTGCGCAGCAGGTCGAGGGCGCGGGCCTCGTCGATCTCCGGGACCACGACGCAGAAGCCGCAGCCCATGTTGAAGACCTCGTGCATCTCCCCGTCGGAGACGTCGCCGCGTTCGCGGATCAGGTCGAAGATGGGTTGCGGGGGAAGGGGGGCGTCGATCTCGTAGCCGACCGGGGCCGCGAGGCGGAGGAGGTTGTTGACGCCACCGGAGGTGATGTGGGCGAGGCCGCGGACGTCGAGGTCGGAGCGGAGGAGCTCGACGATCGGCTTCACGTAGATGAGGGTCGGCTCGAGGAGGACGTCGCCGAGCGGGCGGCCGAGGCGGCCTTCGGGGTCCTCGGTCATGTCGAGGCCGTCGAGGGCCTTGCGGGCGAGGGTGTAGCCGTTGGAGTGGAGGCCGGAGGAGGGGAGGCCGATGATCGAGTCGCCGGGGGCGACGCGGCGGCCGTCGACGAGGGAGTCGAGGGCGACCGTGCCGAAGCAGGCGCCGGAGACGTCGACGCCGTGGACCATGTCGCCGAGCTGGGCGAGCTCGCCGCCGGGGATCTCGATGCCGGCCAGGGTCGCGCCGCGCGCGAGGCCGACGCCGATCGCCTCGCAGAGGTCGGGGTCGGCCCGGTCGATCGCGATGTAGTCGAGCATCGCCAGTGGCTCGGCGCCGACGCAGATCACGTCGTTGACGTTCATCGCGACGCAGTCGATGCCGATCGTGTCGAGCCTGCCGAGCGCTTCGGCGAGCACCAGCTTCGTCCCCACCCCGTCGGTCGAGAGCGCGATGCCGAGGTTCGGCGCCACCTCGATCACGCTCGCGTAGTGGCCCGGCAGCGGCACCTGCGCCGAGGGCCGGCCGAGCTCGATCTTCCCCAGCGCCCGCACCAGCCGCGCCACCGCGGAGTCGGCGGCGCCCTGGTCGACCCCGGAACGTGCGTAGGCGTCGCTCACTCCTGAGAATCTAGTCAAGTTGACCAGATCTCCGGCGCCGCGCCCCCGGCTGGTGAGCTCGCCGCAGCTTCGCCAGCACCAAGCCGGCCAGCGCGGCCCGGTAGGCCGCGTAGGGCCAGAGCGCGCGGTCGCGCTCGACCAGGCCGATCAGGCGCTGGGAGGCGAGCGTGGAGGCGAAGGAGGCGCCGATGCCGACCGCCAGGGTGCGGCGAAGCTCCGGGGTCGTGCCGCGACTCGCCAGCCGGACGCCCTTGAGGCCGGTCGCGCCGACGATGATCGGCAGGGCGATCGTGCGGGAGAGGAGGTTCGCCTGGGCGCGGGAGAAGCGACGCCAGCGGGCCGCCGCCAGGGTCACGCCGTTGCGGGAGACGCCGGGGGCGAGCGCCGCCGCCTGGGCGACGCCGAGCACGAGCCCGTCGGCCGGGGTCGCCTCGCCTCGCCCCCGCAGCTGGGGGCGGCGGTCGGCGAGGACCATCGCCGCGGCGCCCGCGAGGAGGCCGAAGGCGGTCGCCCGCGGCCCGCCCAGGCGCCCCTCGATCTGGCGCTCCCAGCGGTAGCCGACGAAGGCCGCGGGCGCGAAGGAGAGGACGACGAGGAGCGCCCGGTCGAGGTCGAAACGGCGCAGCTCTTCGACGATCAGCTCGCGCTGGCCGATCAGGAGGGCGGCCGCGGCGCCGGTGTGGAGGGCCACCTCGAAGCTCTTGCGCACCTCCGGGTCGATCGCGTCCCAGTCCCAGCCGAGCAGCCAGGGGAGGAGGACGATGTGGGCGGAGCTGGAGACCGGCAGGAGCTCGGCGGGCCCCTGCACGATGCCCAGCGCGAGCGCGCAGCGGGCCGGCAGTCGCCCTTCGCTCAAGCGTCCGGCGGGGTCGTCGCCGGGTCGGCGGGCACGCGCGTGGCCCGCCTGTAGATCCAGTAGGCGGCGAGGACGACGATCGCCGCCACGACGATGTAGTCGAGGATCGAGAGGTGTTCGCGCCACTTTTCCCATTCGTCGCCGACCGCGCGGCCGAGCAGGCCGAAGCCGACCACCCACGGGATCGAGCCGAGCGCGGTCAGCCAGGTGAAGCGCCAGAACGGCATCTTCGCCAGCCCGGCGGGCAGCGAGATGAACGCGCGCACCAGCGGGATCAGCCGGCAGACGAACACGGTCACGTCGCCGTGGCGCCTGAACCAGCCGTCGACCCGCGCGAGTTTCGCCGCGCTGACGTGGATCACCTTGTTGCGTTCCATGAAGTCGACGCGCCCGTAGTAGCCGATCGCGTAGGTCAGCCAGGAGCCCGCCATGTTGCCGAGGAACCCGGCGAGGAGGATCGCGAGCAGCGAGTGGTGCCCTTCGGAGACGGTGAAGCCCGCGAACAGCATCACCGCCTCGCTCGGGATCGGGATGCAGGCCGACGCCGCTCCCATCAGCAGGAAGACGCCCGCCAGCCCGGTGTCGTCGACGACGTTGACGCAGAATTCGACGATCGGCCCGGTCAGGCTGGCCGTGGGAATGAGCATGGCAAGGTGCACGCGGCGCCACATGGTAGGGGAGCTTCCTGAGAGCAGCGCGGCGCCCGCGGACCCCTCCCGACACCCGATCCTTAAGAACCACCCCTAAACTCGGCCATTCATGCGCCGGCTGAACCATCCCGTCTACCGCAGTCGGGTGGGCCAGATAGTCGCGGACGCGGCCCTCGTCGCGCTGGCCTACTTCCTCGCCTTCCAACTGCGGTTCCTCGACGATCCGCACGGCTGGCCGCACCGCTACGAGGTGCTCTTCGCCCAGTCGGTCGGCTTCGTGATCGCCGGCAAGCTGATCGTCTTCGCCGCGGGCGGGCTCTACCAGAAGTGGTGGCGGTACGTGAGCGGGCGCGACTTCCTGCTGATCGCGCGCTCGGTGGCGATCTCGAGCGCGCTGCTGGTGATCGCCTTCGCCGTGATCCAGCCCTTCCACCACCGGCTGCCGCGCTCGGTCGAGGTGATCGACTTCATGCTGACCCTGATCCTGATCGCCGGCGCCCGCCGGCTCGTGCGGCTGATCGTCGAGCGCCCCTCGAAGGGGGATCGGGTGCCGCGGCACGAGGTGCTGGTCGTCGGCGCCGGCTCCGGCGGCCAGATGGTGGTGCGGGAGATGCGCCTGAACCCGGCCCTCGGCGCCACCGCGATCGGCTTCGTCGACGACGACCCACGCAAGCGCGGCATGCGCATGGTGGGCGGGGTGAAGGTCCTCGGCTCGACCGACGAGATCGAGCCGATCCTCGACGAGACCGACCCCGACGAAGTGATCATCGCGATCCCCTCGGCGCCGGGCACGCTGCGCGCCAAGGTCGTCGCCGCCTGCCGCGAGCGCCGCATCCGCGTCCGCACCCTGCCGACCGTCTTCGAGCTCCTGCGCGGCGGCGTCCAGCTCTCCAAGCAGCTGCGCGAGGTCCAGGTCGAGGACGTGCTCGGGCGCGAGCCGATCGTCGTCGAAATCGACCGCGTCGGCGCCTACCTGCAGGACAAGATCGTCCTCGTCACCGGCGCCGGGGGGTCGATCGGCGCCGAGCTCTGCCGCCAGATCGCCCGCGTCGACCCGCGCCTGCTG
>DASZUW010000379.1:0-3240 GCA_035547475.1 Solirubrobacterales bacterium | reverse complement strand
GTCGCCGACCCCGACGAGGCGGCGGAGTGGCTGGACTCCCACCTGGAAGCGGGCGACGTGGTCCTGATCAAGGGCTCGCGGGCGGTCGGCATGGAGGGCATCGCCGCGGAGCTGGCCGCGAGGCAGGACGCCTGACCATGGGCGAAATCCTCATCGCCGGCATGGCCTCGATGCTGATCTGCATCTTCCTCGGGCCGAAATTCATCGAATACCTGCGCGTGCGCGAGTTCGGCCAGCACATCCGCGAGGACGGGCCGCAGGAGCACCACGCCAAGGCGGGGACGCCGACGATGGGCGGGCTCATCATCTTCGCCTCGATCTGCGTCCCGTTCCTGATCCTCTCCGACCGCGACGCGTCGAGCCTCGCCGTCTTCGGCGTCGCGCTCGGGTGCGCGGCGCTCGGCTTCGCCGACGACTACACGAAGATCGTCAAACGGCGCTCGCTCGGCCTCTCCGGGCGCTACAAGCTGCTCGGCCAGCTGGTGCTCTCGCTGCTGCTCTGGTGGGTGGCGCGCCACTCGGTCGGGCTCGAACCCCGCCTCTACATCCGCATCGGCGGCGGCAGCATCTACCTCGGCCCGGTCCTCTACTTCGTCCTCGTCTTCCTGGTCATCGCCGGGACCTCCAACGGCGTCAACCTGACCGACGGCCTCGACGGCCTCGCCGCCGGCTCCTGCGCGATCGTCCTCCTCACCTACACCGCGATCGCCTTCGTCGCCAACGGCCAGAAGGACCTGGCCCTCCTCGGCTGCTGCCTGGTCGGCGCCTGCATCGGATTCCTCTGGTACAACGCCTTCCCGGCCTCGATCTTCATGGGCGACACCGGCTCCCTCGGCCTCGGCGGCGCCATCGGCGCGATGGCGGTCATGACCCAGACCGAGGTCCTCCTCATCATCATCGGCGGCAGCTTCGTCATCGAGGCCCTCTCGGTCCTCCTCCAGGTCTTCTCCTTCCGCACCTTCCGCCGCCGCATCTTCCTCATGGCCCCCCTCCACCACCACTTCGAGATGATGGCCTGGTCGGAGACGAAGATCATGCTCCGCTTCTGGATCATCGCCGCGGTCTGCTCCGGCATCGGCTTCACGCTCTACCAGCACTCGATCGGGCATTAGCAGGGGTGGGGGCTCGCGCGCGGATGCGGGGGTCCTGAACCTCGCAAGCTGGCGCCCGGGATTGACGGGGGCCGGGCAGGGGGACCGCCGAGCGACCCGGCCCTCTCGGCCACGACCCGGGTCGGCTGTGGCCGTAGCCGAGAGGGCCGGGTCTGCGGGGAGAGGGTGAGGGACCGAGGTGGGCGTCGTCACGAAGGCGCTGAGAACTCCCCACTTCCTCCCGTCCTCCTCATGCTTCCCCACCACTCAATACTTTGCTGTGGAGAGAACCTCTCGCTATGCGAGAGAAAAGCTCCACAGCCGCAGGGTCCCAATGTCGATGGGCCGAAAAGTGCGCCATATCGTGGTTTTTCGGCCCATCGACATCGGGTGCACCTGAGGCTGTGACGGGACCGTGGAGTTCCTCACGGACCCGCGCCCCCTGTTTCACGAAAGCCCCACGTCCTGGGCGCCTCATGGGGGTCACAGCCTGCCAGGACCCCCAAGAGGCGCCCAGGACGCCCTTCCGCCCCCCCCGAACCCCTGTGGACGGCCCGAGCCCCTCCCCAAAACTGCGTAGGCCATTCAATTAGCATCCTTGACCGGTTAGCGCTCATCGAATTAGCGTGATTTTGCTTCCCCAGATCGGGGAGCGCGCGAAGGCAAGGGGGCCGGAAGCGCATGTTCCGAGGCGGGGATCGACCGCCGCCAGGATCCCGAATTGCGGATGACTCGGGGGGTCCCGGCGGCGGGACCGCCTCGTTTGGGGGCCGGGGCGCAGGGGCAGGGGCCGGAGGGGCGAAGATCGGAGTCATGTCCCTCGTTCCCGCCAAGGAAGTGCGGCCGCCGCTGCCGCGCGGGCCGTTCCTCGTCGTCGGCCTCGCGCGCTCGGGCCAGGCGGCGGCGCGGCTCCTGGCGGCGCGGGGGGAGCGGGTCCGGGCGGTCGATTCCGGCCGTCCCGCCGGCGCGGAAGGGCTTTCGGACCTCGGCGTCGAAGTAACCCTGGATACGGATGGACTGGCTCAGCTCGAGGGCACTCACACTGTCGTCAAGAGCCCGGGGGTTCCCCGGGAGGCGGCGGTGATCGCAGCGGCCTTGGAGCGGGGCATCGAGGTGACCGGGGAGCTCGAGCTCGCCTGGCGCGCGCTGCCGAACCGCTTCCTCGCGGTCACCGGCACGAACGGCAAGACGACCACGGTGGAGCTGCTCGGCCACATCTTCCGCGGCGCCGGCGAGCCGGTCGCCGTGGCCGGCAACGTCGGCGTCCCGGTCGCCGGGCTGGTCGGCGAGATCGAGCCCGACGCGACCGTCGTCTGCGAGGCCTCCAGCTACCAGCTCGAGGACACGAGCCTCTTCAGTCCCGAGGGCGCCGTCTTCCTGAACCTGGCGCCGGACCACCTCGACCGCCACGGCGACCTTCCCGCCTACCGCGAGGCGAAGCTGCGGATCTTCGCCAACCAGGGCAACGACGACGTCGCGGTCTGGAACGGCGACGACCCTGAGCTGGCGGGCGTCGACCTCGGCGGCTGCGCGCGCCGAATCGAGTTCTGCCGCGGCGCCTCCCCCGACTGCGAGGTGGCGGCTGCGCAGGGCACGATCTTCTACGACGGCGAGCCGCTGATCGAGACCGCCGCGCTCGGCGTCCCCGGCGAGCACAACGTCGAGAACGCGATGGCGGCCGCCGCGGCGGCGCTCGCGTTCGGCCTCGACCGCGACGCGGTCGTCGCCGGCCTGCGGACCTTCGGCGGCGTCCCGCACCGCCTCGAGCCGGTCGCCGAGATCGGCGGCGTCCGCTTCGTCAACGACTCCAAGGCGACGAACGTCACCTCCGCGATCGTCGGCATCGGCAGCTTCGACCGCGGCGTCCACGCGATCCTCGGCGGCAGCGAGAAGCGCGAACCGTTCGCGCCGCTGATCGAGCCGCTGCGCGAGCGCGCCGTCGCCGCCTACCTCCTCGGCGACACCGCCGAGCGCATGGCCGCCGAACTGGCGCCGCTCACCGAGGCCGGCGTCCCGCTGCGCCGCGCCGCCGACCTCGGGGACGCCGTCCGCGCCGCCGCCGCGGCGGCCGCCCCCGGCGAGGTCGTCCTGCTCTCGCCCGCCTGCGCCAGCTTCGACGCCTTCCCGAACTTCGAAGCGCGCGGCGAGC
>DASZUW010000378.1:0-4588 GCA_035547475.1 Solirubrobacterales bacterium | reverse complement strand
GTCATGCCAGCCGCCCTTCTCGAGCTGCTTGCGCAGATCCTTGAGGTCGTCCTCCGCGAGCCGGGCGGCGATCACCTGGCCGCCTTCGAAGCCGATCTCGACTCGCTGTGCGTCTGCCATCAGTGCCCTCCTGCGGGTTCGACGATCTCGGTCAGCACCCCACCGGTCGAGCGGGGGTGAAGGAATGCGACGCGGCTCTCGCGGATGCCGACCCGCGGCTCCTCGTCGATCAGCCGGATGCCGGCGGCGCTGAGGCGCGGCAGGGTGGCGTCGATGTCGTCGACCGCGTAGGCGACGTGGTGCAGGCCGGGCCCGTTCTTGGCGAGGAATTTGCCGACGGCGGTGTCGGGGCCGAGCGGGCGCAGCAGCTCGACGTGCCCGTCGCCGACGTCGAGCAGCACCGCCTCGACGCCCTGCGAGTCGACGGTCTCGCGGTGCACCAGATCCATCTCGAAGCTGCCCTCATACAGGGCGATCGCGGCGTCGAGATCCTCGACGGCCACCCCCATGTGGTCGATCCTTCCGAACATGCGGGCGGAGTCTATGGGGCGGGCTCGGCGCGGAGGATCTCGGCCATCGCGGCGAGGCTGACCTCGAGCTGCTCGGGGCTCGGCTCGCGCGTCGCCAGCAGACGCTGGATCTCGCGGCCGGGGGTGTGGAAGGCCTCGGCGAGCGGCTCGCCGTGGTGGCGGTCCGACCAGGCGAAGGCCTCGACCGCGAGCGAGGCGCCCGCCAGCCCGACCACCGCGCGGGCGGCGCTAGAGGGCTTGTCGACGAGGCGCTCGAGCAGGATCGTGCCGGCGGCCGAGAGCAGCATCATCGGCACGATCAGGTTGGAGCCGCAGCGGTCGTGCTCTTTGGGGACCGAGGCGACGTCCTCGACGCCCTGCTCGTAGGCGGTGATGGCCTTGTGCTCGGCGCCGTGGTAGGCGGCGAGGTCGCGGTCGGTGAGGGCGACGACGGCGGGGATCGCGCCGATCGCCTGGAGCAGGCCCTCGCGGGTCGCGGTGGCGGGACCGCGACGGCGCATCAGGCTCGAGATCGCGAGCGTCGAGGCGGTGGCGACGAGGACGCGCGGGTCCTCGAAGGGCAGGCGCGCCGCGCGCATCCGCTTGCGCACCAGCGGCAGCACCAGCATCGCCTCGGCCAGTTTCACCGGGCCGCGCAGGCCGGGGACCTTGGCGACGAGGCCGGGCACGAGCTCCGGCTTGCGTTCCGAGGCGACTTCGATCGAGCCGTCGGGGCGGCGCACCGCGGCGGCCCAGTGGGTCGGCCCGTGCACGAGGAGCCCGTTGCGCAGCGCCATCCCGCCGAGCCGCAGCTTCTTGGCTTTCGAATCGGCCATGGACCCACGATACGCAAACAGAGAGGGCGCCGAGGCAAGTCCGACGCCCTCTCCCCCCTGTTCAAGCCGGCCGGAAGCCCCCAGTCCGAGCCTCCGGCCGGTGTTACGGCTCTCCCTGGCTTAGCTTGGAAAGCCGCAATCAAAAAACCCGGCGGGCGGTGGAAGTTGCGCTCCGTGCGTACGGAATTCGACGGGGTGCCCGGAGGGGCCCGGTCAAGGCCTGCCGAGGCGCTTCCGCAGCTCCGCCAGGCGCTCGCCGAAGGCCTTCTCGCGGCCGTTGGCGCTCGGCTCGTAGAAGCGGCGCTCGGCGAGGGCGTCGGGGAGGTACTGCTGGGCGGCGACGTTGCCGGGGTGGTCGTGGGCGTACCGGTAACCCTCGCCGCGGCCGAGCGCCTTGGCGCCGGGATAGTGCGCGTCGCGCAGGTGATCGGGGGGCGTCTGGGCGCCGTTCTCGCGGACCTCCGCCCGGGCGGCGCCGATCGCGGTCGTCGCCGCGTTCGACTTCGGCGCCAGCGAGAGGTAGATCGCCGCCTGGCTCAGGTTCAGCGCGCACTCCGGCAGGCCGACGCGGTCGACCGCGCGGGCGGCGGCGTCGGCGACCACCAGCGCCATCGGGTCGGCGTTGCCGATGTCCTCGGAGGCGAGGATGACCATGCGGCGGGCGATGAAGCGGGGGTCCTCGCCGCCCTCCAGCATCACCGCCAGGTAGTAGAGCGAGGCGTCGACGTCGGAGCCGCGCGTCGACTTGATCCAGGCGGAGATGAAGTCGTAGTGGCGGTCGCCCTGGCGGTCGTAGGCGATGGCGCGGCGCTGCAGCGCGTCCTCGACCGCGGCGACGTCGACTTCCTGGCCCCGGGCGCGCTCGACCGCGCGTTCCAGTGCCGAGAGGGCGGCGCGCGCGTCGCCGCCGCTGCGCTCGGCCAGCATCGCCAGCGCCTCGCCAGAGATCGGTGGCGGGTCGGCGATCCCGCGCTCGTGGTCGGCGAGCGCGCGGCGCAGGATCATCTCCACCTGCTCCGGCGAGAGCGGTGCCAGCTCGTACACCTGGCTGCGCGAGATCAGCGCCGAGTTCACCTCGAAGTACGGGTTCTCGGTGGTCGCCCCGATCAGCGTCAGCAGCCCTTCCTCCACCGCGGGCAGCAGCGCGTCCTGCTGGGCCTTGTTGAAGCGGTGGATCTCGTCGAGGAAGAGGATCGTCGGCCGGCCCGAGGAGCGCCGCCGCTCGCGCGCCCGCTCGATCACCCCGCGGATCTCCGCTTTGCCCGCGTTCACCGCCGACTCCTCCTCGAAGGCGCCGTCGGCCAGCCGCGCCGCGATCCGCGCCAGCGTCGTCTTCCCCGCCCCCGGCGGCCCGTAGAGGATCGCGCTGTGGGGCCGCCCCGATTCGATCGCCGCCCGCAGCGCCGACCCCTCCCCCACGATGTGCTCCTGCCCGACCATCTCGTCGAGCGTCCGCGGCCGCATCCGCACCGCCAGCGGCGCGTTCGGCGGGACCTCCTCCACCGCGTCGGCTCCGGCGGCCGGGTCCGCGTCACCGGTGTCGAAGAGCTGATCGCTCATACGGTGAGTATGAGGTAGCCGCGCTACGCTCAATCGCATGGAGGGCGCCACGGAGGTCGCAGGGTCCGAGAAGTCGCTCCGGTCGTTTAGCCCGACCACCGGCGAGGTGATCGGGAGCGTGGGGACGATCGGGCCGGACGAGGTGCAGGGGGTCGTTGACGAAGTCGCGCGCATTCAGCCGGCCTGGGCGCAGCTGGCGGCGAAGGACCGGGCGCGGTACATGTTGCGGGCGGCCGACGCGCTGCTCGACGAGATGGACGAGATCGCGGAGCTCCTGGTGCGCGAGCAGGGCAAGCCGCGGGTCGAGGCCTACACGATGGAGCTCCTGCCGACGGTCGACGCGCTGCACTGGGTGGCGAAGGCCGGGCCGAAGATCCTCGCCGACGAGAAGGTGCCGATGACGCAGGCCTTCACGCTCTCGAAGAGCGCGCACTTCTCCTACGAGCCGATCGGCGTGGTCGGGGTGATCGCGCCGTGGAACTACCCGTGGTCGATCCCCTTCGGCGAGGTGGCGATCGCGCTGATGGCGGGCAACGGCGTGGTGCTGAAGCCCGCGTCGCTGACGCCGCTCCTCGGCGAGAAGATCCGCGCGGTGTTCGAGCGCGGCGGCGTGCCGGAGGGGCTGGTGCGGGTGGTGCACGGCGGCGGCCAGGTCGGCGAGGCGCTCTGCCGCTCCTCGGTCGGCAAGGTCTTCTTCACCGGCTCGGTCGAGGTCGGCCGCCACGTCGGCGGCGTCTGCGCCCTGGAGCTGAAGGGCAGCGTGCTGGAGCTGGGCGGCAAGGACCCGATGATCGTCTGCGCCGACGCCGACCTCCCCAACGCGGTGAGCGGCGCGATCTGGGGCGGCTTCGCGAACGCCGGGCAGACCTGCTCGGGGATCGAGCGCGTCTACGTGATGCGCGAGGTCGCCGACCGCTTCGTCGCCGGAGTGTCACGGGAGGCCGAACGGATGCGGATCGGCGACCCGCTCGCCTGGGAGACCGAGATCGGGCCGATGACCTCCGAGGAGCAGTACGCGACGGTGCTCGAGCTGATCGACGACGCGGTCGCGAGCGGCGCCACCAAGCTCTGCGGCGGGCCGGTCGAGGTCCCCGGCCTGGCGGGCAAGTTCATCGCGCCGACCGTCCTCACCGAAGTCACGCACGACATGCGGATCATGCGCGAGGAGATCTTCGGGCCGGTGCTGCCGATCGTCGTCGTCGACTCCGAGCAGGAGGCGATCGACCTCGCCAACGACTCCGAGTTCGGCCTCGGCGCCTCGGTCTGGACCCGCGACCGGGCGCGCGGCGAACGCATCGCCCGGGTGCTCGAGTCGGGCATGGTCTGGATCAACGACCACTCCTTCTCCCACGGCGCCTGCCAATGCTCCTGGGGGGGCGTCAAGAACTCCGGCCTCGGCCGCTCCCACTCCAAATTCGGCTTCTACGAGTGCGTCCACATCAAGATGAACGCCTGGGAGCCCGGCCTCACCCGTGACTTCTGGTGGCACCCCTACGACCGCACCTTAGGCGAGGCGATCCGCAACTCCGCCCGCCTCCTCTACGGCCGCGGCGAGGTGCGCGCAAGGGCCCTCCGCGACGGCGCCCGCCCGCTCCTCCGAGTCGGCCGCCGCGTCATGCGCCGGGGGTAGGGCAGGGGAAGGGACGGCCGAGGGACCCGGCCCTCTCGGCCACGACCCGGGTC
>DASZUW010000377.1:0-4078 GCA_035547475.1 Solirubrobacterales bacterium | reverse complement strand
CCGTCTCGCGGGCGGAGATGCGCGACGACGACCGCGGCGCCGTCGACGTCGACCTCGAGTCGCTCGACAACGCCGCCCACCAGATCGCCGTCTGCGAGAACAGCGCCGTCTTCAACGGCTGGGCGCGGGCCGGGATCCAGGGCGTGATCGAGTCCTCGCCGTTCGAGCCGGAGCCGCTCGGGGCGCAGGCCGACGCCTACCCGCGCTCGGTGGCGCGCGCGGTCGAGGGGCTGCGCGAGGCGGGCGTCGAGGGGCCCTACGGGCTGGCGCTCGGCCCCGACGAGCACATCAAGGTGATCGAGACCGCGGAGCACGGCGGCTATCCGCTGTTCGACCACCTGGCGCGGATCCTCGACGGCGGACCGATCGTCTGGGCGCCGGGAGTCTCGGGCGCGGTGGCGATGAGCCTGCGCGGCGGCGACTTCCTGTTCGAATCGGGGCAGGACCTGTCGATCGGCTACGACCACCACGACGCCGAGCAGGTGCACCTCTACCTGGAGGAGACCTTCTCCTTCGTCGTCGCGACCCCGGAGGCCGCGGCGCCGCTCACGCCGTGAGGTGGCGGCGCTCCTCGGCCCTCGAGGAGCGCACGAGGCCGGCGCCGCTCGGCGGAGCGGCGCCGGGCCTCGCGTTGCCGCCCGGTCAGGAGGCCGGATCGGGCGAGCGGAAGTGGAGCAGCTCGACCTTCGAGAGCATCCCGGTCTCATCCGAGTCGGCGAGCCGTTTGGCCGATTCGCTCTGGATCTCGAACACCTTGTCGAGCGTCTCGGTCAGGAGGGCGGAGACGTCGTCCCACCCCTTCTTGTCGACGACCAGCGGGGTGCGACTCAGGTGGGTGTCCTCCTGGGCGTCCATGGATCCGCTTTTGACCGCCTCCTCGATGTCGTCGAACATCGATTTGAGCATCGCCCCGGAGAGGCTGGGGCGGAGGCTCTGCGGCATCCGCGACCATTCGTTGTCGCTGAGGAACTGGCGGCGCGTGGCACGGTAGAAATGCTCGGTGGCGCCGCGGCGCTGCTTGGTGTCGACGAGCTCGATGCAGTCGTATTTCTCGAGCACGCGGACGTGGTAGGCGACCAGGTTGAGGCTCTGGTCCAACTCTTGGGCAAGCAGGTTCGGACTCGCGACCCGCTCGTTCAGAATTATCAGGATCTGTACGCGTAGTGGGTGGGCGAAGGCTTTGGCGACGATCTGTTCGACGCCGTCCTTCTTCTTCGTCTTCGGCAAGGGGGCTTCCTTTTCGTCGGTGGCAAGGGGCACGGCGGTGGCAAGACGCCGGTTCGAAAACGCTAACCACTCTAGATCAAGAAGTCCAGAAACGATCTTAAAATTCTCGTTTATTTGTTGGCGTTTACCGGTTTCAACTTGATTGCTGTAATCGCGTGCAGTAAAAGTAGGAGTCCGCCGGAACGGGTGGCGGGTCAGGGAAACGCAGTACCGACACGGAGGTGGCAACAGTGCGGATGGGCACTTCGCAGGGGCGGACGGCGCCTGCGGCGATAGTGAAGGGCTCCTAGAAGCACGGAGCAAGGGACGGGACGACGGTCGTCCGTGACAGGCTTGATCGGTGGCACCTTGGAAGCTGCCGCTGCTCGTCATCGCGATCGTCGTCCCGATCGTCGTCGGCATCCTGCTCGGCGGCCCGGGTGTCGGCCTGGCGCTGGGCGCCCTCGTCGGGGTGGTCCTGGTCTACGTCGCGGTGCGGATGCGCCCCCGCGCGGGGATCGGCGACGCGCCCGAGTCGCACCTGCGGCGCCGGCTCCTCGTCGTGGTCGGCCAGGCGATCGAAGACCCGACCACGACCGCCGCGATCGCCGCCGAGGCGGGCGTCGACGGCACCCGCGACCCCGCCGAGGTCATGATCCTCGCCCCCATCCGGATCGGCTTCCTCGACCGCTGGGCCTCCGACCTCGAGCCCGCCCTCCAAGCCGCCCAGAAAGCCCTGGTCATCTCCGTCGCCTCCCTCGCCAAGGTCGGCGTCGTCGCCGAGGCGCGGGTCGGCGACGAGGACATCATCCAGGCGGTCGAAGACCAGGTCGGCAGCTTCCCCGCGACCGAGGTCTTGCTGGTCACCGGGACCGACGAGGACGACCCGGCCGCCGCTGCCGCCGCGAGCGAATTGGCGGGGCGATTGCGCACCGAGTTTCGAAGGCTGGTGGTGGTGGGGGCGGGGTGAGGGGTCGCGTGGCGTGGGGCGGCCGGAGGATGCGGCGCTCTCAGGCGCCCCGAAGTCGCTGGACGGGCCGCGCCGCGCCCTCAGCTCACCGGCCCGAGCAACTCGCCCAGCCGAACCGCCGCGCGGGTCGGGGTGACGAAGCCGTCGGCGCCGACGGGGTGGAGGAGGCCGGACCGGGTGAGCTCGGCGATCGCGCGCTCGATGGCGTCGCGGCCCGCGAAGTCGTCCTCGGCGCCGGTCAGGTCGCGGACCAGCTCGTCGGTGGTCACGCGAGTGGGGTGGAGGTCCAGGACGCGCTGCAGCAGCACCGCTTCAAGGTGGGCGTCGTGGCCCTCGTTCGTCAGGTTCCCCTCGTGCGCCGACATCATCGTGACCCTAAGGGTCCGGCTCCTCGTCTTCTCCCCCCGGTGTCTGCTCGCCGTTCTCGCTAAGTCCGAGAACTGCGAGGGCCCAGGGCTCGTCGACCGTGGGCGAGTAGAAGTGCTGCATCGATCCGCGGACCGGCGTCGTCTCCACGAGCGCGACCGCGCCGCAGTCGGCGAGCACCCGCACGTGGTAGCTGACGTTCGAGAGCGGCTCCCGCAACATGTCGGCTACCTGGCGTGGGCTGATCGGGTCCGTGTCGGCCATCGCGCGGAGGATCTCTCGGCGCAGCGGGTGCCGCAACGCGACCAGCAATTCGTTGTCGTCGGCCTTCCCGTCGCCTCCCATCGTCGCGGCAGCATAGAGCAATTGAAATGTTTTGTCTGCAAACGCGAACGTATCGGACGGGTCTCCATCAAGGCTTAAAGTTCTTGTCACACATTCGCGACAAAGCGCGTAATTTGCAGGCATTTCGCGTGAATTGAATGACATGATCGGTGTCGCTATTCATCGATCCGTGAGGGGTCGGCAGCTGCGCCCCAGCCAGTATTACGCAGACAAACAGTTGCGTTCGTTTCTCCGCCTGATATTGGATTGAAGGTTTGGATCGTGGGCGCGAGCAATTCGCCCCGACCGGCGAGCTCGGGGTCAGTTCGTCCTCGGCGCTGAGCGTCAGCAGCGGCGAGACGCCAAACGATCCCCGGGCTCCGCGGTCTGACTCCCAACCGGGATCTTCGCCGCCCAGATCGAGCTGAAGACCGGCATCCGCGGCGCCCCCACCGTCGGGGCGAGCGGGCTCGCTTCCCCGCGGTCCTCGACTACCTGGCCGCCGACACCGTCGCCTGAGCGCGGCGGGGGTTAGCCTCGGCGCATGCTGATCAGGGAGGGCGACGAGCGGGACGCGGCGGCGGTCGTGGAGCTCTGGACCGAGGCCTACGCCGACGCCGGGCCGGAAGGCCGGCGGGAGCCGTACGCCTTGCAGGAGTACTTCGCGGTGGCGGCGTCGGCGCACGTCACAGTGGCGGTCGAGGACGACGGCGAGGTGGTCGCCGTGGCCGCCCTCTTCCCGCCGGGCGCGCCGGGCCGCTCGGTCGCGGGCCCAGGCGAGGCCGAGCTCGCGCGGCTGGCGGTCGCTGACCGGGCGCGGCGGCGGGGGATCGGTCGCGGGCTCGTCCTCGGCGCGACCGAGCGGGCGCGGACGCTGGGCGCCGAGCGCGTCGCGCTCTGGAGCCGGCCGTACCAGACCGCCGCGCACGCGCTCTACCAGTCGCTCGGCTGGCGCCGCGTCCCGGAGCGCGACGAGGACGATCGCGACGGCCGCCGCCGGGTCTTCGTCCTCGACCTCTGAGTGCCCGGCCTGGACCGTTGTCCGATCTTTCACTTTTCGACCGGACCGCCGGCTAGAGGCTTGATGCGGGTTCACCGTCCGTCATAGGCGGCGAGTGCCCGCGGCGCACGACCGAGCAGGGAGTTGATGTAGACCCCGACCGTCAGGGCCAGGAGCCTCTGGGCGATCCGCTGGGCGAGCCCGGCGGAGGT
>DASZUW010000376.1:0-3480 GCA_035547475.1 Solirubrobacterales bacterium | reverse complement strand
GCGGTCGGGCTGGACGTAGCCGAAGGTCTGGGTGCGCTCGTCGAAGACGACGTCGAGCTCGCCCTCCTTCACCCGCTGGTCGAGCCAGGCGCCGCGGAAGACGAGCCGGCGGATCCAGTGGACGAGGCTGCGGTTGGAGGGACCGACCAGGTCCTCCCAGTTCTCGTTGATGTGTTCGCCGAGCGGGGAGCTGGGCTCGGCGATCTCACCGCTGACCGCGAGGTCGAGGAGGTCGTCGAGCTCCTCCGGCGTCAGGCCCTGGTCGACGAAGGCGAGCTTCACCGCGGCCTGCTCGACGCGCTGCGCGAAGTCTTCCTCGTTGAACGCGAAGCGAAGCTCTCCGTACTCCAGCACGTAGTCGGAGCCGGACTCGTAATTCCCTCTGCGGGTCGTTTTCTTTTCCATTTGAGTTGAAGCCGATGCCGCGCCGGAAGCCCGTGTCGCAGCGCGCTGCATCTTGCCGATCATCCTAGTTCCGTGCCTTGCCGGGCACCCACCTGAACGCGGGGTTGCAGTGAGAAGGGATTTCGGCGACGAAGTCGTGCCAAAAAAGCCGAATTCGGTCGGGGGGAGAGATCGGGGTGGCCCAGCCCTAGGGTCGGCGATGGCCCCCTCGCGCTTCGATCGCCTGCCCCGACGCCGCGTCGGCGACCGCGAGGTGCCGGTCGCGACCGGCTTTCGCGCCCGCGCCCTCGGGCTCTCGTTGCTCGACCGTGAGGACGCCGGCCCGGGCCTCCTCATCCCGCGCTGCGCGTCCGTTCACACCTTCGGCATGAGGTTCGCGCTCGACGTGCATTTCCTCGACGCCGACGGGGCGGTGCTCGGCTCGCGGCTCGCCGTCCCGCCGCGGCGCTTCGTCGCCCAGCGGGGCGCCGCGGCCGTGCTCGAGGTCCCGAATCCGGGCCCGTGACGGGGCGGGAGGGCGCGCGATCGCGCACTTTCCCGCTTCTTCGGCGCCCGGCAGGGGGAGAAAACCGGCGCCCCGGGCCCTCAGGACGGCCATGTTGCCCGAACGACAAGAGATCGCCACGATCGTCGTCTGCGAGGACGACGATGCCACCCTCGACCTGCTCTGCGAGCACCTGACGGCGGACCGCTTCGAGGTCCTGCCGGCCCCGACCGCGACCGACGCGCTGCGCATCTGTCGCTTCAACCATCCGGACCTGCTGTTGCTGGACCTGGCGCTGCCGGACGCCTCCGGCCTCGACGTGCTGCGGGAGATCCGCGAGTCCGACGGGGTCGACTCGCGCTTCAACCCGCACCTGCCGATCATCGTCCTGACCGGGCGCGGCGGCTCGACCGACCGCGTGCGCGGCCTCGACATCGGCGCCGACGACTACGTCCAGAAGCCGTTCTCCTACGAGGAGCTCCGGGCCCGCATCCAGGCGGTGCTGCGCCGCCGCCACAGCCGCCGCGAGGGCCCGGTGCGGGTCGGCGAGCTCATGATCGACCCCTCGCGCCACAAGGTGACGGTCGGCGAGCGCGAGGTCCACCTGGCGAAAAAAGAGTTCACGCTCCTGCGCGTGCTCGCCTCCGACCCGACCCGCGTCTTCAGCAAGGACGAACTGCTGCGCGACGTCTGGGGCTTCAAGGCGCCCGCCGGGCGCACCCGGACCCTGGACAGCCACGCCAGCCGCCTGCGGCGCAAACTCGACCCCGATGCGCACAAGTTCGTCGTCAATTGTTGGGGAATCGGTTACCGCCTCGTGGACGGTTGAGACGGCCCCGATCGGCGGTGGCCGGCGCCCACCCGCACACGGCGCCGGCCACCGGTCGACTACCTGGCTTCTTTGGTCGGCACCTCGAAGTGGAGGAGCGAGAGGCTGCTGGAGATGCCCTCGGCACCGTCGTCGGCAAGCCGGCCCGCGGCTTCCTCGTTGATCTTCATCGCCGCCTCGAGCGTGTCGGCCAGCAGCTTGGTGAGCTGCTCCCAGCCGGCCTCGTCGAGGTTCAGCGGGGTGCGCGAGATGTGCGTGTCGGTGCGCGAGTCGATCGTGCCCTCGATCATCGCCGCGGTGGCGTCCTGGCCGATCGCCTCGAGGATCACGCCGTCGATCCCCTTGCGGGCCGAGGCCGGGATCTTGGCCCAGTCGGCGTCGCTGAAGAAGGCGCGCTCGGTGGCCCGGTAGAAGTGCTCGACGGCACCGCGGCGCGGCTCCGTTTTCACCAGTTCGACGCAGTCGTATTCGAGCAGCGTTTTGACGTGGTAGCTGACGTTGCCGAGCGGCTCGTCGAGCTCCTGGGCGAGCTGGTTGGGGCTGGAGATGCCCCGGTTCAGCGAGGTCAGGATGCGCACCCGGAGCGGGTGGGCGAGGGCCTTCGCCAGCTGCTGGGTGATCCCCTCGGGGGTCGTTCGAGTCTGCGCCAACGGATGGTCTCCTTTCAGGTGGGGCGGGAGGTACGAGAGCGGGTGGCGCGCGGCTTTCGGGGGGAGGCGCTACCCGCCCGTTAAGTATTCCAAAACGCTCTGCGGATTATCTAAAGGAGGTAAGGGAATCCGTCACACGGAAACCGGCCCGATTTTTTCGCGTCGAGCGGATTGGACGTTTCGGGGAGGGGGGAGAGTTTGCCCCCGCCGGGCCCTTGAGGGGGCATGTGGATCGACGACGCGACCGCCTATATCGCCGCCTTGGCGCCTGCGCGGCTGGTCTTCCTGCCCGCGCTGGGCGGGGCGGGTGCGACCCTGGCCGCGGCTGTCCGCGACGGCCGCCGGCGAACCGTATTGAATGAGCGCCTCCACGAGCTTCGTCGTCCCCTGCAGGCGCTGGCGCTGATGGCGCCGCGGCCGGGGGCGTCGGGCGCGCGGGCGTGGGACGACGGGCCGGTCGAGATGGCGGCGGCGGCGCTCGCGGCGCTGGAGCGCGAGATCAACGGGGAGCGCGCGGACGGGCCGACCGCGGTCGTCGCGCTGCGGCCATTGCTGGAGGCGGCGCGGCGGCGCTGGCGGGGGCAGGCGGCGATGTTCGGCGCCCGGCTGGCGCTGCGCTGGCGCGCCGAGGAGGCGGCGGTCGAGGGGAACAGACTGGAGCTCGCCGCCGCGCTCGACAACCTGATCGCGAACGCGCTCGAGCACGGCGGCGGCTCGATCGAGCTCGCCGCCGACCTGGCGGGCGACCGGGTCTGCCTGGCGGTGGTCGACTCCGGCAGCGGGGCGGGGCGGCGGGCGCGGGAACGCGAGGCGGCGCGGAAGGGCCGCGACGCGCGCCGCTGGCGCGACTCCCGCCCCTTCGGCCGGCTGACCGGCCGCGCGCGCCACGGCCACGGCCTGCGCCTGGTGCGGCGCACCGCGGTCCGCCACGGCGGCACCTTCGCCCTGCACCGGGGCGAGGGCGGGACGAGCGCCGTGCTTGAGCTGCCGCTGGCGCCGCCCGCGCGGACGGACGACGGGCGAAGCGCCGAGGGGCCGGGAAGCGGTGGGGGCGGGACGGGTCTCGACGGCGGCTCCGGAGGCCGGCGTTGAGCCGGCGGACGCGGGCGATC
>DASZUW010000375.1:0-9004 GCA_035547475.1 Solirubrobacterales bacterium | reverse complement strand
TGAGGCGCCCAGGACGCGCCCCGGCGCCCCGCAGCGCTGTGGACGGCCCGAGCCGAATAACCCCCGCCCCGCCCCTCACAAGATTTCCGGCGCGTGCGCTGCCGTCTCCTCGGTGTTCGCTTCCTGCTCCTCGGGGGAGGGATGGAGGATGCCGGTGTGGATCGACCAGCCGGCGCGGCGGCCGATCGCCGTCACGCCCGCGACGTAGATCAATTCGCCGACCGTCATCACGCCGCGCACGGCGATCGAGATCAGGGAGCCGACCGCGAAGCTCCGGCCCGGCAGCGCCGCCTTCACCGCCCAGGCGAACGCCGCGTCGCGCACGCCGAGCCCCGCCGGCGCCACCAGAGTCACCAGCGCCGCGAAGTAGCCGATCGCCTGCGCCGAGCCGACCAGCAGGATGTCGCTGTAGGGGATGTAGGTGACCGAGCGGGCGACCGCGTAGATGCCGAACGCCACCGCCAGCCAGACCAGCGAGTAGTAGACGATCAGCGAGATCACGTCGCGCAGCGACATGACGACCGGCAGCGGGTCGCGGCCGAAGGCTTCCAGCGCCTTCTGGGAGAGCCGGCCGAAGACCTTGGGGTGCAGGACCAGCACCGCGAGCGGGATCAGCAGCAGCACCGCCCAGCGCTCCGGATAGCCCTGGAGGTCGGGGTGCTTGATGATGAAGTAGGCGGCGACGACGATCGCCGAGGTGGCCGAGATCGCCTGTTCGTAGACGATCGAGGCGAGCGAGATGCGGCGGGGCACCCCGGCCCGCTCCGAGAGCAGCACCCGTCCGAGCACGTAGAGCACGCTGCCCGGCACGTAGCGCGCCAAAAGCGGCTGCCCCCAGGCGACCTGTGCCTGCCCGAACCCGACGCGATAGCCGAGGGTGCGCAGGATCAGGTCCCAGCCGAACGCCGAGAGGACGTAGTAGAGGACGAGGATGATCAGCGCCGGGATCAGCCAGAGGACGTGGAAGTGCACGCCTTCGCTCTGGATCTCCGACCACTGGTCGACGACCGTCAGGACCAGGAAGCCGAAGACGACGACAGCGAGGCCGATTTGCAAAGCAAGGCGCACGCCTTTGCTTCGAGGGGGCTTGGTCCCGAATCGCGCCCCTGCGTCACCGATCCGGTGGAGGAGTGGTTGCCGTCGCTCCACTCCGGCGCAGGTTAGAGGTCGGGCCAGAGCGCGCGCGGCGCGCGTTCTGGGATAGTCGCCGGATGGGCGAGTTCGAGCTGCTGGCGCTGCTTCGCGACCGGCTGCCGACGGCGGGCCCGCAAGTGCGCCTCGGCAGCGGCGACGACGCGGCCGTGACCGTGCCCGGCGGGGCCGTCGCGACCTCGGTCGACGCGCTCGTCGAGGGCGTCCACTTCCGCCGCGACACCGCCTCGCCGCGGCAGATCGGCCGCAAGGCGATCGCCACCGCGCTGTCGGACCTGGCGGCGATGGGGGCGACGCCGGGCGAGGCCTACGTCTGGCTGGGCGCGCCCGAGGACATGGGAGAGGCCGAGCTGCTCGCGGTCGGCGAGGGCCTGGCGGCGGTCGCGGCGCAGACCGGGACGACGGTCGCGGGCGGCGACCTCACCCGCGCCCCGGTCCTGAGCCTCGCCGTGACCGTGACCGGCCACGCACCGAATCCCGACGACTTCGTAACCCGCGGCGGCGCCCGCCCGGGCGACCTGCTCGTCGTGACCGGCGATCTCGGCGGCGCCGCGGCGGGGCTGGAGCTGATCGAGGACGCCGGGCTGACCGCGCGCGCCTTCGGTGCCGTCGAGCCGGAGGGCGAGGCAGGGCGCGTGGCGCGTTCGGCGGAGTTCGGCGCGCCTGGCCCGCGGACGCCCGGTCCCGGTACCGCGGGCCTGCCCGAACGATCGCCCGGGCCCCGCGGCGACCGCCTGGACCTTGCCTCCGCCGACGCGCTTCGCCGCCGCCAGCTCGACCCCACCCCGCGCCTCGCCGCCGGCCGGGCGCTCGCCGACGCGGGCGCCACGGCGATGATCGACCTCTCCGACGGGCTCGCGGCCGACGCCGGCCACCTCGCCGCCGCGAGCGGCGCGCTCCTCCTCGGCGACGCCGAGGCGCTGCCGATCGCCCCGGGTGTCGCCGCCGTCGCCGCGGCCGCCGAGCGCGACCCGCTCGAGCTCGCCGCGGCGGGCGGCGAGGACTACGAGCTCCTTGCGGCGCTCCCGCCCGCCGCGCTCTCGGGCGCCCAGGAGGCGCTGGCCCGCCTCGGCACGCCGCTCACCGCGATCGGGAAAGTCGAGGCGGCGGGCGAGGGCCGCCCGCGCGCGGAGCTCAGGCGGCGCGGTGGTGAAGCTGTGCCGCTGCGCGGCTTCGATCAGCTGCGTCCGCGTAGGCTCCGGTGAGGAGCTCGCGCACGCCCCGGCGCCGCAGCATCGCGGTCGCGACCCGGGACGGGTCCGGCTTGTAGGTGCCGGCTTCCACGCGGTTCTTCAGTTCCGTCGCCTTCATCGAGTCTGTTATCGGCTCCCCCATCGAGATCCTTAGTTTCAAGTAGTCCTACATGCGTCCATTAGGTAATCAAGACACTCGTCCGGCCGGTTCAAGGCGCTCCCGGTACGTTCGCGGTAGGGCACGGATTACCCTTCAAGACGTGGCAAATGGGTCTGCCCGCATTCTCCTCGTCGACGACGAGCAGTCGATACAGACGCTGCTCAGCTATCCCCTGCGCAAGGAGGGCTACCACGTCACCTCGGCGCTCGACGGCACCGAAGCCCTGCAGCGCTTCGACGAAGGCCGCTTCGACCTCGTCGTGCTCGACCTGATGCTGCCGCGCCGCGACGGCGTCGAAGTCTGCCGCGAGCTCCGCTCCCGCAGCCAGGTCCCGATCATCATGCTGACCGCGAAGGGCTCGGAGTCCGACAAGGTCGCCGGCCTCGAGGTCGGCGCCGACGACTACATCACCAAGCCCTTCTCGATGCGCGAGTTCCGCAGCCGCGTCAAAGCGGCGCTGCGCCGCTCCCGCATGGCCGGGTCGGCGGCCGAGCGCGGCGACGACGGCCCGATCACCCACGGCGACCTGACGATCGACTTCGACCGCCGCCTCGTCACCCTCGCCGGCGAGGAGGTCAAGGTCACCTACGTCGAGTTCGAGATCCTCGGCGCGCTGGCCCGCTCGCCCGGCCGCGTGCTCACCCGCGAGACCCTGCTCGAGCACGTCTGGGGCGACTCCGAGTACCGCGATCCCCGCACCGTCGACGTCCACATCCGGCACCTGCGCGAGAAGCTCGAGCGCGACCCGAAGGAGCCGGAGTTCCTCTTCACGGTGCGCGGCGTCGGCTACCGCTTCGTCGAGTAGATGAAGCGGCGCCTCAAGCCGAACCGCTTCGGCGGGCGCATCGCCCTCACCACGGTCGGCATCGCGCTGGCCACCGCCGCCGTCATCTACGTCTACGTGGTCGAGATCGGCGGCGCCGGCTCCGGCGACGGCGCGGTCCAAGGGGAGATCGTCGTCGGCGGGATCATCGCCGCGGCGCTGGCGCTCGCCGCCGGCATCTACTACGCGAACGTCGCCGCCACCAACGTCCGCCGCCTCCAGGAGGCCGCCCGCAAGGTCGCCGACGGGAACTTCGAGACGACGATCCCGGTCGCCTCGGTCGGCCAGCTCGCCCCGCTCGCCCGCACCTTCAACGAGATGCAGCGCCGGCTCGCCGAGCTCGACATCGCCCGCAAAGTCTTCATCGCCAACGCCAGCCACGAGCTCCGCACGCCGATCTTCAGCCTCGGCGGCTTCGTCGAGCTGCTCGAAGACGAGGACCCGAGCCCGGCCGAGCGCGAAGAGTTCGTCCGCACGATGCGCGTGCAGATCGACCGCCTGACGAAGCTGGCGACCGACCTGCTCGACCTCTCCCAGCTCGACGCCGGGGCGATGGTGATGACGCCGGGGAGCGTCGACCTCGGCGAGCTCGCGCGCGAGGCGGCGCGCGAGTTCGGCCCCCGCGCCGAGGCGCACGGCTCGCGCCTGCAGCTGCGTACGGCCGGGCACCCGGTGATCGCGCTGGCCGATCGCGAACGGGTACGGCAGATCATTCGTATCCTGCTCGACAACGCCCTCACCCACACCCCCGAGGGCACCGAGGTTTCCGTGACCGCCAACTCCTCCAGCCGCCGCCGCGCCGAGCTGATCGTCTCCGATCAGGGACCGGGCATCCCCCAACGGGTGCAGGGGCGCATCTTCGAGCGCTTCTACACCGGCGATTCCTCCGGCGGCTCCGGCCTCGGCCTGGCGATCGCCTCCGAGCTCGCGCAGCGCATGGACGGGCGGATCACGATCAGCTCGAGCCGCCGCTTCACCGCCTTCACCCTGGAGCTGCCGCAGGCCCGCGTGGGCGAGGGGCCGGCTCCGGGGCGCGCGCTGGTCAAGGCCGGCCAGTGAGGGCGGACCGGGCCGCGGCCGCGGCGCTCCTCGCCCTCGCGGCGGTGCTGGCGGCGGCGCTCCTGGCCGGCTGCGGCAGCGGCACCTCCACCGTCATCTTCAAGGACAAGGCCGGGGACTCGACGACGGCGCCGATCGAAGCCGAAGGCCCCTCGGCCGGCGGCCCCGAAACCCCGCCCGCCGTCCCCTCCGAACTGGCGATCGAGACCGGCTCGCCGGGCTTCGACGCGGCCGCGATCTACCGCCGGGTCGCGCCCGGCGTGGTCACGATCCGCTCGGTCTTCAGCGGCTCCGCCGGCGGTGCCGAGGGCTCCGGCTTCGTCCTCGCGCCGAACGGCGAAATCGTCACCAACGCGCACGTCGTCACCGAAGAAGCAAACGAAGGGCGCACGCCCGCGAAGGAAGTCTTCGTCGAATTCTCGAACCGCAACGTGCTGGAAGCCGAAATCGTCGGCTTCGACCCGTTCGCCGACGTCGCCCTGCTGAAGGTGGAACCGGAAGGCTTTCCGCTGCACGCGCTCGAACTCGGCGACGACGCCGAACTGGAAGTCGGCGAGCCGGTGGCGGCGATCGGCAGCCCCTTCGGCGAGCAGCGCTCGCTCTCGGTCGGCGTCGTCTCGGCGACCGACCGGGCGGTGAAATCGCTGACCCAGTTCATGATCGAGGGCGCGATCCAGACCGACGCCTCGATCAACCCCGGCAACTCGGGCGGCCCGCTGCTCGAAGGGCAGGGCAAGGTGGTCGGCATCAACCAGCAGATCGAGACGAACTCCGGCGCCAACGACGGCGTCGGCTTCGCGGTGCCGACGACCGCGATCGAACGCTCCGTCGAGATGCTGCGCGAAGACGGACACGCCGAATACGCCTACATCGGCGTCTCCTCGCAGCCGCTCTACCCGCAGCTGGCGCGCAAGCTCGGCATCGACAGCGAATTCGGCGCGCTGGTCGCCCGCGTCGTCCCCGGCGGCCCGGCCGACCAGGCCGGCCTGCGCGGCGCCGACGGCACGATCCAGTTCCAGGCGGCCGAATACGAAACCGGCGGCGACGTGATCGTCGAAGTCGAAGGCCACAAGGTCGTCGAACCGGACGCGCTGGTCCGGGCGGTCGGCGAAAAGCAGCCCGGCGAAGACCTGCGGCTGACGATCCTGCGCGACGGCAAGCGCCGGACCGTGACCGTGAAGCTGGGCAGGCGGCCCGACCAGGTCACGACCGAATAGCGCGGCTCTGCGCGACTTCGTCACATAGCCGTCCACTACGCACAACTCAACCGGCTCGGCGTGTAGAACTCCGGCCTTGCTTCAGGAAGTCGCCATCGGACAGAAGTCGCTCGCCGACTACGCCAGCATCGTCGGCCGCGAGACGACGGAGCGGATCCGCGAGCTCGCCGAGCCGCTGCGGGGCAAACGCGTCCTGCACGTGAGCGCGACCGCGTTCGGCGGCGGCGTGTCGGAGATCCTCTACACGATCGTGCCCTTGATGCGCGACATCGGCCTCGACGCGCACTGGCACGTGATCTTCGGCAAGGAGGAGTTCTTCGAAGCGACGAAGCTCCTCCACAACTCGCTGCAGGGAGCGCCGGAGACGCTGTCGGAGGAGCAGTGGGCGGTCTTCGACGAGATCAACCAGATCAACGCCGACGGGCTGGAAGGCGAGTGGGACGCGGTGATCGTCCACGACCCGCAGCCGATCGGCCTGCGCCGCGGCGCGCGGCGGAAGGGCGGCAAGTGGATCTGGCGCTGCCACATCGACCTCTCGACGCCGAACCCGGCGCCGATCGCCCGCCTCCTGCCGCTGATCGAAGAGTACGACGCGTCGGTCTGGCACATGGAGCAGTACGTGCCCAACGGCATGGGCGCGCACCGCGACGCGGTCAACATCATCCCGCCGGCGATCGACCCGCTCTCGCCCAAGAACATGGCCTTCTCGCGCGAAGACGCCGCCTTCATCTGCCAGCAGTTCGGGATCGACCCGGAGCGCCCGCTGCTCACCCAGGTCAGCCGCTTCGACCCGTGGAAGGACCCGATCGGCGTGATCGACGCCTACCGCCAGGTCACCGAGCAGGTGCCGGACGCGCAGCTGGCGATGGTCGGCTCGATGGCGACGGACGACCCCGAGGGCCGCGAGTTCTTCCAGAAGACCTACGAATACGCCGACAACGACCCGGACATCAAGATCCTCTCAAACCTCAACAACGTCGGCGCGATCGAGGTCAACGCCTTCCAGTCGCAGTCCGACATCTGCCTGCAGAAGTCGATCCGCGAGGGGTTCGGGCTGACCGTCACCGAGGCGCTCTGGAAGGGGCGGCCGACGATCGGCGGCAACGTCGGCGGGATCCCGCTGCAGATCGAGGACGGCATCTCCGGCTTCCTCGTCAACTCGGCCGAGGAGTGCGCGGCGCGCAGCCTCGAGATCCTGAACGACCCGGGGCTCGGCAAGTCGCTCGGCCGCGAGGGCAAGGAGCACGCCCGCCGCGAGTTCCTCTCGCCGCGCCTGCTGCGCGACTGGCTCGACCTGCTGAACCGGGTCGAAGCCTGAAGCTCACGGGTCGCGGTGGCGCGCGTCCGCGCCTCCCGTAGTCTTCGCGGCGGATGAGCGACGCGCCGCTGATCATCGTCTCGAACCGGGGCCCCGCGCAGTTCGAGCGTGACGAGGACGGCAACCGCACGGTGCGGCGCGGCGGCGGCGGCCTGGTCACGGCGCTGTCGGGACTGGTCTCCCACCGCGACGCGCTCTGGATCGCCTCGGCGATGACCGAAGAGGACATCGTCGTCTCCGAAGAGGAGGGCGGACCGGTCTCGCTGGAGATCGACGGGATCGACTACCGGGTGATGATGGTCGAGTCGGACCCGCGCGCCTACGACCGCTTCTACAACGTGATCGCGAACCCGATCCTCTGGTTCATCCAGCACTACCTCTGGGACCTCTCCAACGCGCCCGACATCCGCCAGGAGGAGCTCGACGCCTGGGACGAGGGATACCAGCAGGTCAACTCCGACATCGCCGCGGCGGTCGTGCGGCAGATCGAGGGGACCGACGAACCGCTGGTGATGCTCCACGACTACCACCTCTACACGGCGCCGGGGATGATCCGCGCGGCGCGCCCCGACGCGTTCCTGCACTTCTTCGTCCACATCCCCTGGTCCCAGCCGGACAGCTGGCGCATCTTGCCGGGACGAATTCGGGTGGCGATCTACGAGGGGATGCTCGCCAACGACATCATCGGCTTCCACACCCACGCCTACACGATCAACTTCCTGCGCTGCTGCGACGAACTGCTGGAAGGGGCCGACGTCGACTACGTGGCCGGCGAAGTCACCTACAAAGGTCACAGGACGCTGGCGCGCGCGTATCCACTCGGGATCGACGCCGAGCGCCTGCGGCGGGCGGCGGCCTCCAAGGAGGTGGCGGAGGCCGAGCGCGAGGTGCTGGAGCGGCGGCGGCGCTACCTGATCATCCGCGTGGACCGCGCCGACCTCTCCAAGAACGTGCTGCGCGGCTTCACCGCCTTCGACACCTTCCTCACCCAGCACCCCGAGTTCCGCGAACAGGTCACCTTCATCGCCCATCTCCAGCCCTCCCGCCAGGACGTGCCCGAGTACGCCGAGTACCGCGAGCGGATCGAAGCGCTGGTCGCCGTCGTCAACCACCGCCACGGCACCACCGACTGGATGCCGATCGACCTGCGCATCTACGAGAACTTCGCCGACGCCGTCGCCCGCTACAAGCACTACGACCTCTTGATGGTGAACGCGATCTTCGACGGCATGAACCTGGTCGCCAAGGAGGCGCCCGCGGTCAACACCCGCAACGGGGTCCTGATGCTCTCCGAGAACACCGGCTCCCACCAGGAGCTCGAGGACTGGGTGATCTCGGTCAACCCCTTCGACATCCAGGAGCAGTCGGACGCGATCTACCGCGCGCTGACCATGGACCCGGAGGAGAAGGCGAAGCTCGCCCGCGGCCTGCGCGAGATCATCTTCGCCCGCGATCCCGGCGACTGGGTCGACGACCAGCTCGCCGACATCGAGAAAGCCCGCGCCGAGCGGACTTCCTCCTAGCGCGAGGGGGAGAGATCGGGCGCGCCCGGCCCTTGTCGGGCGATGGGCGACGTGCGGATCAGATGGCGTGGGGTGGCGCGGGCGGCGGCGGTGGTCCTCGTCTGCCTGGTCGCGGCGCGCGTGGCCCCGAGCCTCCTGCGCGCGCCCGCCCCGCCGCCGCTGGGTCGGGACGTGGGGCTGCCGAGGGCGAGGCCGGCGGAGCGGCCGGTGCGCGTCCTCGGTGAGGCGCGACCGTCGCCGCGGCACCGTCGTCGCGTCCCCGACGCGCCCGCGGCGACCGCGAGGCTCAGCACCCGCACGCGTCACGGCGGCGATCCGGGTCGCCGCCCCCGGCGGGTCCGCCCCGCTCGCGGTCGCGCCGGCGAGGATCGTCGACCCTCCGCGGACCGCGGCCCCGGCGGTCTCGCTCACCGTCCCGCCGGCGCATCGCACCCGCCCTCCGCGGAACGCGGCCCGGGCAGGCGCGGAGCCGCTCCCGAGGCGGTCGCATCCTCCCCGCCTCCGGGCCCTGCCCAAGAAGCGGTACCCGTCCCGCCACCGGCCCCGGCGCCCCTCCCGG
>DASZUW010000374.1:0-2522 GCA_035547475.1 Solirubrobacterales bacterium | reverse complement strand
ACCTCGCGGTGCCCGGTGCGCACAACGTGCTGAATGCGCGGGCCTGCCTGGCGGCGCTCGGGGCCGCGGGGTTCGACCTTGATCGCGCGGCGGCGGCGCTTGCCGACTTCCGCGGTGTCCGCCGGCGGCTGGAGGTCAAGGGCGAGCGGGGCGGGGTCCGCATATATGACGACTACGCCCACCATCCGACCGAGGTCCGCGCCGCCCTCTCGGCGCTGCGCGAACTGGACCCGCCGCGCCTCCTCGCCGTCTTCCAGCCCCACCTCTACTCGCGCACGAAGGTCTTCGCGACCCAGTTCGGCGCCGCCCTCGCCCTCGCCGACGAGGTAGCGGTCCTCGACGTCTACCCGGCCCGCGAGGAGCCGGTCGGCCCCCTCGCCGACGTCAGCGGCCTCGACGTCGCCCGCGCCGCCGCCGACGCCGGCAGGGGCAAACCGGTCGCCTGGCTGCCGACGGCCGCCAAGGCCGAAGCTTTCCTCTCCCGCCGCCTGGGCTCGCTGCCCGCCGGATCCTTCTTGGTCACCGTCGGAGCCGGCGACGTCTTCCGCCTGGGGGAGGCCCTCGCGAAGGGAGATTTGGGTGACCCTGAACGAACCTCCCCGCAGTTCGTGAGAGAAGGGTCACCCAAATCTCCCTCCCGCAAGCCCGACCTTCCCGCCGGCGTCGAGCCCGATTACCCCCTGGCCCGCCTGACCACCGTCCGCACCGGCGGCCCCGCCGACTTCTTCGCCCGCCCCGAGTCCCAGGAGGAGTTGGTCGCCCTCCTCGCCTGGGCGAAAGAACATGAGGTCGAGGTAGGAGTGGTCGGCTCGGGATCGAACCTTCTCGTAGCGGATGACGGATTCCGAGGACTCGCCATGAAGCTGGGCGGTGCGCTTGCCGAGATCGAGCGCGACGGCTCGCACCTGCGCTGCGGCGGCGGCGCCCGCCTGCCCTCGGCGGCGGCCAAAGCGGCGGGCTGGGGGCTCTCCGGCCTGGAGTTCGGGATCAACATCCCCGGCACCGTCGGCGGGGCGGTGCGGATGAACGCCAACGCCTACGGCGGGCAGCTCGCGGAGGTGCTGGAGTGGGTCGAGGTCTCGACCGCGGCGGGCACCGAGCGGCGGTCCCCAGAGGCCTTCGACTTCGTCTACCGCAACTCGAACCTCACCGCGGGCGAAGTCGTCACCCGCGCCTCCTTCGCGCTCGCGCCCGGCGACCCGGCGGAGATCAAGGCGACGCTCGCCTCGATGCGCGGGCGCCGGCGCGAGGCCCAGCCCTCCGGCATCAAGACCTTCGGCTCGACCTTCAAGAACCCCCAGGACGCGCGGGCCGAGGGCCGCACCGCCGGACAGCTGCTCGAGGCGGCGGGCTGCCGCGGCCTGCGCCACGGCGGCGCCCGCTTCTCGGCGAAGCACGCGAACTTCGTCGAGAACACCGGCGCGGCGACCACCGCCGACGTGTTGGCGCTGATGGCCGAGGGACGCCGGCGGGTGCGGGAGAAGTTCGGGGTCGAGCTGGAGCCCGAGGTGCAGGTGCTCGGCCACGTCGAGGTCCCGGGGTGGACCCGGTGAGGCGCGTCGCGCTCGCCCTCGTCCTCCTGGCCGCCGCGGCGGTGGCCGTCTACTGGTTCGCCCTGCGCGACTCCTCGACCACCACCGCAAAGGCGCAGCCGACGCGCCCCGTCGCCCAGATCGGCGAAGGCAAGCGCGTGCTGCTC
Source organism: Solirubrobacterales bacterium (assembly GCA_035547475.1). Lineage (GTDB taxonomy): Bacteria > Actinomycetota > Thermoleophilia > Solirubrobacterales > 70-9 > VAYN01. The sequence continues at coordinate 823 of DASZUW010000374.1, read as the reverse complement.
GTCGCCGGCGACGGGCGGATCGTCGGCAGCGCCTCGGGCAAGTCGAAGGATCCGCTCCCGGTCCTGCCGATCAAGGAGCGCCCGCAGGGCGAGCGGGTACGCGGCCACGTGCGCGAGCAGGTCGGCGTCCTGGCCGCCGCGCCGAAGGCCCTGCGCCACTACGTCGCCCGCACGCGCTACGGCAAGAGCGGGGTCGACGTCGAATTCACGTCCGGCATCGAAATCCGCTTCGGCGACGACCGCGGCGCGGAACGGAAGTGGAAGGCGGCTGCAGCGGTCCTTGCCGATCCGTCCGTGACCTTGCTCAGTTATGTAGACGTGCACGCGCCGACGCACCCCAGCGTGGGCGGGGAAGGACACGAACTCCCGCCCGCATCCTGAGGCGGAATGCGGGTCCGAGGCAAACCCTCGACCGGAGGGTGAGACTTGAAAAACCCTCAAGTCGTGGTCGAGAAATCTGCCTTGCAGGAGCCTTCCACGCGTTTGACAGGTCCCGCGGAATGCCCTACGTTCAAGCGCAATTTCCGATGTCGCGGCCGCTCGGGCAACCCTTGAGCATCACTGCAGCCTCGGACAGAACAAGGCTCAACTCACATACAGGTGGCCAGGCCTCGACGCCGAATTGATTTGGAGGAGGCGCGGCAGCCACCAACCAGAAAGAAATCGGGAGATGGAATCGACGTACCTAGCGGTGATCAAGGTCGTGGGCGCCGGCGGCGGCGGCACGAACGCGGTCAGCCGCATGATCGACGCGGGCATCCGCGGCGTCGAGTTCGTCGCCGTCAACACTGACGCGCAGGCGCTCCAGGCCTGCGATGCCGAC
>DASZUW010000373.1:0-5343 GCA_035547475.1 Solirubrobacterales bacterium | reverse complement strand
CGTCCGCCCCCCCGGCCGTCCCCCGGCCGTCCCTCGTCCGCCCCCCGGCCGTCCCCCGGCCGTCCCCCTCCCGTCACCCCTCCGGCGCGGGCCTCACGGCCATCGTCATCTTCGCGAGGGCGCAGAGGCGGGCGGCGTCGTCGAGGATCTCGACCGTCCAGATCCAGGTGGTGCGGCCGCGGTGGCGGGCGACGGCGCGGACTTCGGCGTGGCCGGAGGCGATCGGGCGCAGGAAGCTGACCTCGATCGACTGGCCCAGGGCGATGTTGCCGTCTTCGTAGACGGCCGCCGCGGTGGCGTAGGAGCAGAGGCTCTCGACAAGGGTGGAGTAGACGCCGCCGTGCATGAGGCCGTAGGGCTGGCGGAGCTCGTCGCGCAGCTCGATGCGCGCCCGCGCGTCGCTCGGGTCGAGCTGTATCCACTCGGTGCCGATGTAGTCGTCGAAGTTCGACGCGTTCTTAATCGTTTCCTCGCTCCCCACGGCCGGGGACCCTATTAGGGTTCCCCGGGGTGGCGCTGAGCGACGAGCAGAATGCGATGCTGCGCCTGCTGGCCCGGGGCGAGCAGGGGTACGCCGACATCGCGGCCTTGATGGGCCTGAGCGAGGACGAGGTGCGCGCGAAGGTGGTCGGCGCGCTCGCCCAGCTGCAGGCCGAAGGCAAGCCCGCCCCCGACATCCCGCCGCCGATCCCCGGCGGCGCCCATCCGGCCGCCGAAGTGACGGCGCCCGAGCCTGAGGCCCGTGCCGCCGGCGCGGAGCCCGCCGAGCCCGCGATCGCCGACGCGAGCGCGCCAGGCGGGTCGGCGACGGAGCCGGCCGACGCCAAGCCTGCGGGCGCCGCGCCGGAGAGCGCCGCCGACGCCGAACACCCGGGCCGAGGTGCCGCGAGGCCGCCTGCCGCCGCGCCGACCGCCGGCGCCGGGCCGGCGCCTTCGCCCGGCTCCGGCCCCTCGAAGCCCGTCGCGACCTCCGGCGGCCGCACCATCACCCTTCCCACCGGGCGGCGAGCCTGGCTTCTGGGCGGCGGGGCCGTCGCGGCGGTCGTGGCGATCGTCGTCGTGATCCTCCTGGTCTCCGGCGGGGGCGGTGGCGGTTCGACGACCGCGACCACCGCAGGGACCCGGAGCGCGGCCGAAGGCGGCAACGGCGAAGCGAACGCGGGAGCCAAGCCGGCGACCGAAGCCAAGCTGGAACCGGTCGGCGGCTCGGGAGCCGAAGGGTTCGCCTCGTTCGGCCGGGTGAAGAACAAGCTGGCGCTGCAGGTCGAAGCGACCGGGCTCCAGGCCACCGAAGAAGGCGTCAACTCCTACGCGATCTGGCTCGCCCAGAACCCGCGGAAGATGATCCCGCTCGCCTCGGTCGGCGTGAAAGGGAGCGGCAAGGCCGCGGGCGTGATCGCGGCGCGGTTCGAAGTGCCGCTCGAAGTCCTCGGCTACCTGGCGAGCGGGACCTTCGACCAGATCGCGATCACGAAAGTCGACAACAAACGCTTCGAAGCCGGGATCAAAGTGGCGACGAAACGTAAATCGACGCCGACCTACCTCGGCGAAGAAGTCCTGCGCGGCACCATCACCGGCCCGATCGTCGGCCTGGCGGTCCGCGAAGAAGAAGAAGACGAAGAAGAAGAAGAAGAAAAGAAGGCCGAAGACGCGGGCGAATAGGCAGGCTAGGGCAGCAACTTGCCCGGGTTCATGATGCCGGTCGGGTCGAGGCGCTCCTTCACCGCGCGCAGGACCTCGAGGCCCGTCTCCCCCACCTCGGCCTCCATGTAGAGGGCGTGGTCGCGGCCGACCGCGTGGTGGTGGGTGATCGTGGCGCCGTGGGCGACGATCGCCTCGCTCGCCGCCTTCTTCACCGCCGCCCACTGCTCGAGCTCGGCCCCGCGGCGCGCCCGGGAGATGAAGGTGAAGTAGAGCGAGGCGCCGTCGGCGTAGGCGTGGGAGAGGTGGCAGAAGACGAGGCCGGGCGTGCCCTGGCCCTCGAGCGCACGGGCGATGGCGCCGCCGACGGCGCGGTGGAGCTCGCCGAGGCGGCTCCAGGTGTGCGAGGTCTCCAGGGTCTCCACCATCGCTCCCATCTCCATCAGGAGGTCGCGCTGGTAGGGGCCGCCGTAGCGGCCGTGCTCCCAGGAGCGCCCGCCCGCGCGGCCGAGGTAGACGGCGCCGCCCGCCCGCAGCGAGCGCACCGTCAGCGCCCGCCGCCGGGTCAGCGCCTCCTCGGCCCCCTCGTAGCCGAGGATCATCAGCGCGCCGCCGGCCCGGCGCCGGGCGTTGAGGTAGGCGGCGAACGCCTTGCCCGCGGCGCCGCGCGGCCCCGAGAGCGCCAGCGAGCCGACCGTCTCCTCCTCGTCGGAGACGCGGATCACGGTCGGCAGGCCGGGTCCCTGGGCGAGGGCGCGGACGATCTCGCGCCCGGCCTCGAAGCTCTCCGCCATCCAGGCCTCGTAACGGCGCTGGGGCGGCGCCGGGCGCACCCGCACGGTGACGTCGGGGATGACGCCGAGCGTCCCCTCCGAGCCGATCACCAGCTCGCGCAGCGCGGGGCCGGCGGCGGTGTGCGGGGATTCCAGCGTGCGCAGGTTGCCGGCCGGGGCGAGCAGGCGCACCGAGGTGACCAGCGAGTCGAAGCGCCCGTAGCCGCTCGATGCCTGCCCGGCCGAGCGGGTCGCGGCGAAGCCACCGATCGTCGCGTACTCGAAGGACTGCGGGAAGTGGCCGAGGGTGAGCCCCTGGGCGCCGAGCGCCGCCTCCGCCTCGGGCCCGCGCAGGCCGGCGCCGAGGCGCGCCGTCAGCGAGGTCTCCTTGACCGTGACCTCGCGCAGCGCCGCGAGGTCGAGGCTGACCACCGCCTCGTGGCGCCCGCGCAGCGGCTCGACGCCGCCGACCACGCTGGTGCCGCCGCCGAACGGCACCACGGCGACGCCGTGCGCGGCGCAGGCGTCGATCAGCCGCCCGACCGCCGCCGCGTCGGCCGGCACCAGCACCGCGTCGGGCGCGTGCTCCAGCCGTCCCGAGCGCATCCGCGCCAGGTCGACGTAACCGCTGCCGCGCGCGTGGCGCAGCCGGTCCTCCTTGGAGTCGAAGACCGCGCCCGGGCCGACCGCGTCGACCACCGCCGCGGGCAGCGGCCGCGCCTCGGGCAGGTCGAAGTCCTCCAGCCGCGCGGCGAGCGGCCAAGGCTCCAACTCGCCGATCCGTTCCCGCAGCACGGCGAGCGCGGTCGCGTCGAGCTCCGCGCGGCGCATCGGGTCGCCCCACCCCCACCAGTTGGTGTCGCGGCGCGGCTCGATCACGCCAGCGCCGCCTCGATGCCGTCGAGCGCCGCGTCGAGGATGTCGCGCTGGCCGCGGCGCATCATCCAGCCACCGAGCCGTGACATTCCGCGCATGGTCTGTGACGAGGTCAGGACGACGCGCGTCTCCCCCGCGCCCTCCGGGTGCAGCTCCACCTCCACGCGCGAGTCCTTCAGGTGTTTGGCGAACGGCGAGCCCTCCAGCTGCTGCTCCCAGACGTAGCGTTCCGGCTCGGCCGCCGACACACAGCGATAATCGGCGCGCACGCCGCGGCCGTGCTGGGTCTCCAGCACCTTGGTCCACTGGCTGCGGCGCCCGCCCGGGCGCGCGTCGACGTCCTCCACCCGGGCGACCCGCGGCCACCAGCGCGGCAGCGCGTAGGGATCGGAGACGAGCTTCCAGACCTCGGCGACCGGCGCCGCCACGGTCCGCCTGCGGGTCACCCGCGGCATCGTGCGGCGCCCGCTCAGTCGCCGGCGAGGCGGCGCAGGTCGCGGACCAGCAGCAGGTGCTTCAGGTGGCTGACGGTCGCCGCGAGGCTTTCCAGGCTCTGCAGCGCCTCTTTGCGCCGCTCGGGGTTGCGCGAGCGCAGCGACGGTCCCAGCAGCGCTTCCAGGAGCTGCGCCTCGCGGTCGGCCGAGGAGCGGAAGATGCGCAGGTTGCGCGCGCCGACACCGACCCGTGACAGTTCGTTGGCGGCGCGGACGATCTCGCGGTCGGTCTCGTCGTAGACGACCCGCCCCTCGCGCTTTTCCGGTTGCACGATCCCGAAGCCTTCGAGCTCGGCGACCAGCTCCTCGCGGGCGCCGGTCTCCTCGAGGATCTCCTCCAGGCTGAGGTAGGTGCGCGAGGTGTCGACGAGGATCGCGCGGCGCACCGCCCCCGAGGTCGGCTTGCGCTCGCCGCCCTCGCCCCCGCCGCCGAAGCCCATGTCGTTGCCGGCGGCGAGCTCCTGGCGGATCACGCGCAGGGGCAGGAACTCGTCGCGCTGCAGGCGCAGGATCGTGCGCAGTCGTTCCACGTCGGACTGGCTGTACAGCCGGTAGCCGCCGGAGGTCCGCCGCGGGCTCAGCAGCTTCTGGTCCTCCAGATAACGGATCTTCGAGATCGAGACGTCGTCGAATTCGCTCTGCAGGATCTTGCAGACGGCGCCGATCGTCAGCGCCTTGCGGGGACGGGAGGCGGAGTCCGGCGTGCGCCGGGCGGAGTCCGGGACGGAGGCCATCAGCGCTCCAGGTAGGAGAGCTTGTACTTGCCGATCTGGATCTCGTCGCCGTCGGCGAGCCGGTGGGACTCGATCCGGCGGCGGTTCACGTAGGTGCCGTTCAGGGAGCCGAGGTCGTCGATGTAGAGGCCGTCGCGGCGTCGCACCAGCAGCGCGTGGTTGCGCGACACGGTCACGTCGTCGAGGAAGACGCCCGCGTCGGGGCTGCGGCCGATCGAGGTGCGGTCGTCGTCGATCGAGAAGCTCTCGCCGGCGCGACCGCCCCCGGCGCGGATGACCAGCGCCGCGCCCGACTCCTCCACCACCTCGTCGATGTCGACCGGCTGCATGTCGCCGGTCTCGTCGACGCGGTAGGTCATCGTCGTCGGGTCCTCTTTGCTCTCCGCCGGCCCGCCCAGGTAGGCGCCGCATTTCTGGCAGTAGTTCGCGCCCTCGGGGTTCGCGAAGCCACACTCGGGGCAGTGCACGGCGGCCATCGACGGGCCTCCCGCTAGGCGGCCGGGTCCTCGCCCTGGGCGCGGCCGGCGAGGATGTTGGTGAGTTGCTCGACGTCGTCGCCGGAGATGAGCGAATCGCCGCGCTCGCGTTTCTGGCGCAGCCGGTTCACGAGCTCCGCGCGCAGGATGTCGATTTTCCCGTGCAGGACGCGACGCTTGTAGGAGATCTCGTTCTCCTCGGCAGTCAGGTTGTCGATCAGGTCCTTCAGCTCCTTGTCGCTGAGCGAACCGAGATCCGGAAAGGTGTCCTCCATCGTGCTCCTTGTCGAGAGTGGGACGGCCGCCGCCAGAATGTCGCGGGAGGGCAGTATAGATCGGCCGACCAAAA
>DASZUW010000372.1:0-7334 GCA_035547475.1 Solirubrobacterales bacterium | reverse complement strand
GGGGCACTGGCCGGAGATTCGCCTCCCGGCCGCCGATTCCTTCCCGGATCGCCTGAACGTATTTCCGGATGCGTCTACTAGCTCGAAGGCACCGGCGTCGCAGGCGGCGCCCTGCGGGCGGGGGACCCCGCGCTGGTCGGTCGCCGGACAGCCGGCGCCGGCGGCCGGCACCACATCGAGCGCGGCGCTGCCCGGCAGCAGCGCCATCGTCCGCGTCGGGCCGCCGTTGGCGGCGAGCGGCGCCAGCCGCGGGTCGGCATTGACGCCGGGGCAACTCGGCTCGGGGAAGCTGACGTTGTGGCCGCCATCGGCGACGGCGCCGGCGCAGTTGCCGCCACGGTTGGCGGCGACGACCGAGTTGGCGAGGGTGGCCGGGCCGAGGGCACGAACCGCGCCGACGCCGGCCGGGCCGAGGCCCGCCCCGCCGCTGCCGGTCGTGTTGCGGGTGATCGTGTCCTGGTTGAGGGTCAGTCCCGCGGCGGCGAGGATCGCGGCACCCGAGCCGCCGGAGCCGAAGGCACCCGGGGTGCCGGTCCCGGATTTGCTGCCGCCGCTCCCACCCGAGCCGGTGGTGCCCAGGACCAGGGTGCTGTTGACGATGCTGGCGACGCCGTCGACCGCGAGCGCCGCGCCCGAGCCGCCGGAGCCGCCGTCGCCGCCGATCCCGACCGTCAGGCCGCTGCCGTTGCCGCCGGCGGCGCCGTTGCCGGTGACGTTGCCGCTCAGCAGGCTGCCGGAGAGGCTCAGCCAGGCGCCGGCGCGGAGCCCGCCGCCGCTGCCACCGTCGCCGCCGCGCCCGCCTCTGCCGATCCCGCGTAGTCCGTCCGCGCCGCCGCCGCTGCCGCCGAAGCCCCCGCTGCCGCCACCGCCGAAACCACCCGCGCCGGCGCTGCCGGAGAGGTTGGTGGCGATCGTGCTGTCGATCACCGTCAGCGGCCCCGTGACGGCGAGCCCGCCGCCGCTGCCACCGTCGCCGCCGCGCCCGCCGACTCCCGCGCCTCCGGTCCCGCCGGTGGCGCCGGTCCCACCGGCCCCGCCGTGCCCGCCGAAGCCCCTGGCGCCGCCGCCCCCGTCGCCGGCGCGGTTGCCGGAGATCGTGCTGCGAAGGATCGTGACGCTGCCGGCGCCGGCGATCGCGCCGCCGTCGCCACCCGACCCGCCTTCGCCGCCGAACCCGTTGCCGCCGGCCCAGCCGGGCGACGTTCCGGCTCCGTCGCCGCCGTCGCCGCCGAAGCCGTCGCCGCCGTCGCCGCCGTCGCCGGCGCGGTTGCCGGTCAGCTCGCTTTCGACGACGAGGAGGCTGGAGCCGGCGCCGAAGTCGAAGATCGCGCCGCCGCTGCCGCCGTCGCCTCCGCTTTGGCCGAAGGCGTCGCCGCCCGGCATGCTGCCGAGGCCCCTGATGTCGATCCCGTCGCTGCCGTCGAGGGCGGAGTTGCCGAACAGCCTGCTGCGGAGGATCGTCAGCCGGCCGGAGTTGAAGATCGCGCCGCCGCTGCTGAGCGTGCCGGCGACGCCGCCGGTGAGCGCCAGGTCGGCGATCGTCGCGGTGACGCCGGAGTCGACGAGGAAGATGGCTTCGGGGCGCGTCTGGACGATCGTCGTCGCTTCGGCGCCGGCACCGGCGACCGTCGCCGATTTGGTGATCGCGAGCGAGCCGAGCTCGCTGGTCAGGGCGTAGGAGCCCGCCCCCAGCGCGATCGTGTCGGTGCCGGTGCCGGCCGGGCACTCGGCGTACGCGGCGTCGGTGGTCGCCGCTTCCACCGCCTCGCGCAACGAGCAGCCGCCGTCGAGCGAGAGCGCGTCGACCTCGGTGGTCACCTCGATCGTCGCCGCCGGGGCCGGCGCCGCGGGCGCGCCGAGCGCGAGGCCGCCGATCGCGACAAGGAGCGCGCCGCGCCGGAGAGCGGTCCGCCAGTTCCTCCCCATCGGGCGAAGCTAGCTCGGCGCGCCCGGCGCGTCAACCACCCCTCCGCCTAAGCTGCCGTCGAAGGACGCCGATCGCAGCGACGGTGGCGAGGACCCCGAGTGCTACGCTGTGCTACATGCGGACGGTCACCCATCGTGAGATGCGCAACCAGAGCGGCGAGATCCTGCGCCGGGTCGCCGACGGGGAGACCATCCAGGTCACCAACCACGGCGAGCCGGCCGCTTTGATCGTGCCGCCCGGCGGCGATCCGCTCGCCGATCTCGGCGCGCGCGGGCAGATGCGGCCGGCCCGGCGCCCGCTGTCGAGCCTTCGCTCGATCGCGCGGCGCAAGAGCAGCGCGCGCAGCGAGGAGATCGTCGCCGACGTCCGCGGCCGCTGGTGATCACGGCCTACCTGGACACCTCGGCGGCGATGAAGCTGATCGTCGAGGAGGTCGAGTCGGAGGCGCTGTCGCGCGAGCTGGCGTCGGGGGAGGATCGGCGACTGGTCTCCTCCTGGCTCCTGCACACCGAGATGCACTGCGCCGCGGGACGGCACCCCGACGCCGTCGAGGCGGCGTCGGTCCAGGCCGTGCTCGAGGTGGTGAACCTGGTCGACCTGACCCGCGGCGACCTGCTCGCCGCCGGGACGCACGCGCCGCTTCGCTCGAATGACGCCATCCACCTGGCGGTGGCCCTGCGCCTTGGATGCGAGGAGCTGGTCGTCTACGACGAGGAGCTCGCCGCGGCCGCCGGTGCGGCCGGGCTCTCGGTGCTCTCGCCGGGTCGGTAGAGGGGGCCGGGGTGCCGATCAGGCGCAACACATCCCTGCCGGGACCCCGCATGCCAGACCGCGCCCGACCGGGGGGCAGGCTCAGGGTCGCGACTCCGTGACGACCCATGGCCGCCCCCCTTCGGCCCCGGAACGGGAGTTCTTTTCCCCGGCGTCGGGGTCAGGCGTCCCGGACCACGCAGCGGAAGCCGATGTGGGAGGTGGAGGTGTCGGCCTGCTCGCCCTGGCGGGCCGCGGTCCGATAGCGGAGGCAGTAGTTGGGCGCGCAGAGGTGGGAGCCGCCCTTGACCACCATCACCGCGGTGCGGTCGACGGCTTCGCCGCCGTGGCAGGCGGCGGGGGGCTGGGGCGCGCCGCAGCACGAATGCGCGGGAGGTCGGGCGTCGTAGCGGTCGGCGGTCCATTCCCAGACGTTCCCGGCGACGTCGAGGAGGCCATAACCGTTGGGCGGGAAGGAGCCGACAGGCGAGGTGCGGGCGAAGCCGCCGCCGCGCAGGTTCTGCCAGGGGAACTCGCCCTCCCAGGTGTTCGCCATGGTGCGGCCGCCGGGGCGCCGCTCGTCGCCCCAGGCGTAGGTGGCGCCGTCGAGGCCGCCGCGGGCGGCGCACTCCCACTCGGCCTCGGTCGGCAGCGCCTTGCCCGCCCACTGCGCGTAGGCGAGCGCGTCCTCGTAGGCGACGTGGACGACCGGGTGGCGCTCGCGGCCGGCGAGGTCGGAGCCCGGCCCCTCCGGCCGGCGCCAGCTCGCCCCGGGGACGTAGGCCCACCAGACCCCGGAGCGAAGGTCGACCCGCCCCGGCGGCTCGCGGAAGACGGCCGAGCCCGGCACCAGGAGCGCCGGGTCGGCGTCGGGATAGTCGGCCGCGTCGACCGGGCGCTCGGCGAGCGTCACGTAGCCGGTCGCGTCGACGAACTCGGCGAACTGCTCGTTGGTGACCGGGTGGGCGTCGATCCGGAACGCCTCGACGGCGACGCGGCGGACGGGACGCTCCTCAGGATAGAAGCTCTCCGAGCCCATCCGGAACGTCCCGCCGGGCACCGCGACCATGTCCGCGATCGCCGCGTCTGGCATCGTTCAGCCGATCCGGATCGCGTCGCCCCGCGTCGCCGCCGAACCGGCGCCGGGGACGAAGTCGACCGGCGCGCCCGCCGGGATCAGCTCCTCGCGCTCGACGCTCTCTTCGAACGCCTTGATCTGGCGCCGGGCGTGCTGCATGACCCACCAGCGCACGTACCTCTGGTTGACCGGCTCGCGCTCCTTCGGATCCTCCATCAGGTGCGTGATGCGGGCGAAGCCGAGCGGGATCTCGGGATCGTGGAAGTGCTGCTGGCGTTTGAAGCTGACCTTGAACTGCCCCCACTTCACCGCGTGCAGCTCCTCGTTCAGCCACACCATGCAGCCCTCGCGGTCGGAGGTCTCCTGTTCGCCGAGCAGGTGCCGCGACTGGTCGATGCCGTCGATCGTGCGATCGGTCGGGACCGCCGACCCGGCCCAGCCGAGCAGCGTCGCGAACATGTCGGTGACGTGGATGAGCTCGTTGCTCTCGGCGCCCTCCGGCACCCGGCCGGGCCAGCGGACGATCGCCGGGGTGCGGATGCCGCCCTCGGCCGAGCTGAAGTAGGAGCCGTCGAAGAAGCCCGCCGTGCCGCGGCCGATCAGGTGATCCTCGGGGCCGTTGTCGCCGGCGAAGACGACGATCGTCTCACCGCTGATCCCGAGCTCCTCCAGGAAGTCGAGCATGCTGCCGAAGTCGTGGTCGAGCATCAGCAGGCAGTCGCCCCAGTCGCCGTTGGCACTCTTCCCCTGGAACTCCTCGCGGGCGACCATCGGGAAGTGCATCAGCGAGTGGTTGTGGTACAGGAAGAACGGCTTGTCGGCCTCGACGCTCCGTTTGACGAAGTCGAAGGCGCGGCGTTGGTACTCGAGGTCGACGTTCCGCTTCAACTCGGTGGTCAGCTGCTGGTCGGTGAGCGCCTGCACACCGTTCTGCTTGGTGCCTTCGTACATGTAGGAGTACCCGTCCCGCTCGGCGACGTAGGCGGGGTCTTCCGGCCAGATGCACTCGTCGTAGGTGCGGGCCGGGCCGTACCACTCGTCGAAGCCGTGGTCGGTCGGCCAGCGGCCGTCCTCGGCGCCGATGTGCCACTTGCCGAAGCAGGCGGTTGCGTAGCCGTCGTCGGCGAGGATGTCGCCGATCGTCCGCTCCCAGGCGACGATGCCGCCGTCGTTGCTTGACATTTCGCGGGGGAGGGCCGCGAACTCATCGCCCGTCCGGGAACTTCGGCGGTATCGTGGTCACGTGGTGGCGACCGGCGGCAACCGGAGCTTCTGGGCGCGGCTCGAGGCCGGCCTGCTCGCGCTGCTGATCGTCCTTGGCTGCCAGGCGCTCTGGTCCCTCGTGCCGGTCGGCACCCTCTGGCTCCTCACCCGCCTGAGCGCCGACCCCGCCGCGATCCTCATCGCCGGCTTGCTCGCGATGCCGGTGACCCTCGGCGCCGTCGCCTTGCTCCTCTCCGCCGCGAACCGCCGTTACCTGCGCCTCCCGGGCGCGCGCCGCGGCCGCGGGCCGCTCGAGGCGGCGCTGCCCTACTCGATCCTGCTCGCGGTGGGGACGATGACCGTCTGGTTCATCTTCTTCGCCAACCACATGCCGAGCGGCCGCGAACAGCTCATCCCCTAGCGCCCTCGCGTCGGAGGCTCGACCCGGCTTCGGGCCGCCGGAGCCTCAGGCGACGGGCTCCTCGGCCCACTCGCCGGCGAGCCGCACGATCACGGCCGCGGCGGCGGCCATGTCCTGGACCGAGATCCACTCGCGCACGCTGTGGAACTCGTGGCCGCCGGCGAAGAGGTTGGGCGTCGGCAGGCCCATCGCGCTCAGCATCGAGCCGTCGGTGCCGCCGCGGATCGGGTTGCGGAGCGGCTCGAGGCCCTCGGCGCGGAGCGCGCGCTCGGCGATGTCGACGACCTCGGGGACCGCCTCGAGGTGGCGGCGCATGTTCGGGTACTGCGGGTTGGCCTCGAAGGTCAGCTTCGCGGTCGGCTCCTCCGCCACGACGCGCTCGGCGATCTCGCGCAGGAGCGCGGTGTGCTCGGCGAGCAGGTCGTCGTCGAAGTCGCGGACGATCGCGCGGATCCTCGCCGTCGCCGCGGTCCCCTCCATCTCATAGACGTGGATGAAGCCTTCGCGGCCCGAGGTCGTCTCCGGCGAGAGGCGGTCGGCGGGCAGCGCGGCGACGATCCGCGCGGCGAGGCGCGCGGCGTTCACCAGCTTCCCGGTGGCGAAGCCGGGATGGACGTCGACTCCCTCGATCGTGATGATCGCCTCGGCGGCGGTGAAGGTCTCGTCCTGGAGCTCGCCGAGGGTCGAGCCGTCGATCGTGTAGGCGCAGCGGGCGCCGAACGCCTCGACGTCGAAGAGCGAGGCGCCGAGGCCGATCTCCTCGTCGGGCGTGAAGGCGATCCGCAGGTGCGGCCGCGGCAGCTCCGGGTGCGCGGCGAGGTGGGCGACCGCGGTCATGATCTCCGCGATCCCGGCCTTGTCGTCGGCGCCGAGCAACGTGTCGCCGCTGGAGGTGACGATGTCCTCGCCGACCTTCTCGGCGAGGTGGGCCATCGTGGCCGGGTCGAGGACGGTCCCCCCGCGCGGGAGCTCGATGACGCCGCCGCGATAATCGCGGTGGACGATCGGCTCGACGCCCCCGGCGGGCGCGTCGGGGCTCACGTCGAGGTGGGCGATGAGGCCGACGGTCGGCGCCCGCCCCTCCCCGGCCGCCGGCAGCGTCGCGGTCACGTAGCCGTTGTCGTCGAGCGCCGCGTCGGCGAGGCCGATCGCCCCCAGCTCCTCCACCAACAGGCGCCCGAGCTCCAGCTGCCCGGGCGTGCTCGGGCTGCCGGTCCGCTCGCGGGCGGCCTGGGTGTCGACGCGGACGTAACGTTCGAAGCGCTCGAGGACCTCCCCGGACAGGGACTCCGCGAGCGAAGAGGTGAAGCCGGCCATCCGGGCAGCGTAATGTGCGCGCCATGTCGACCCGAATCGGAGTTCAGATCCAGCCGCAGCAAGCCGACTTCGCCCAGATGCGCGACGCGTGGAAGGAGGCCGAGGAGCTCGGCGTCGACGCGATCTACACCTGGGACCACTTCTTCCCCCTCTACGGCGACCCCGACGGCAAGCACTTCGAGGGGACGGCGTCGCTGGCGGCGCTGGCGGCGAGCACCGAGCGGGTGCGGATCGGCGCGCTCGTCTTCTGCAACTCCTACCGCAACCCGCAGCTGCTGGCGAACGTCCACTCGACGATCGACCACATGAGCGGCGGGCGCGTCGTCCTCGGGATCGGCGCGGGCTGGTTCGAGCGCGACTACGACGAGTACGGCTACGAGTTCGGCACCGCGCCGGACCGCCTGCGGGCGCTGGCCCGCGACCTGCCGCTGATCGAGGAGCGCCTGTCGAAGCTGAACCCGCCGCCGGTCGGCGAGATCCCGATCATGATCGGCGGCAGCGGGGAGAAGGTGACCCTCCGTCTTGTCGCCCGGCACGCGAAGCTCTGGCACACCTTCGCCGATCCCGAGACCTACCTCCACAAAGCGGAGGTGCTCGCCGAGCACTGCGCCGGGATCGGGCGCGACCCGGCGACGATC
>DASZUW010000371.1:0-5306 GCA_035547475.1 Solirubrobacterales bacterium | reverse complement strand
AGAAAGGCGCCACGGCCGCTGGGGCCCGATGTTGATGGGCCGAAAAGTCCTCCATATCAGGACTTTTCGGCCCATCGACATCCTGGGCCACATGAGGCTGTGACGGGACCGTGGAGTTCGTCACGGACCCTTGCCCCCTGTTTCACGAAAGCCTCACGTCCTGGGCGCCTCATGGGGGTCACAGCCTGCCAGGACCCCCATGAGGCGCCCAGGACGCGCCTGCGGCATCCCGAAGCGCTGTGGACGGCTCGCGCCCGCCCCGCGCCGTCCTACGCCCCCCAGCTCTCCCCCGGCTCCAGCACCACGACCGTCCCCGCGCCGGCCCCCTCGACATCGGCCTTGAACGCACCCGCGTCGGTCTCGATCGGCGGGAAGGTGTTGTAGTGCATCGGGATCACGGTGTCCGCGCCGACGAACTGGGCGGCGATCACGGCGTCGTGGCGGTCCATCGTGTAGTGGCCGCCGATCGGGAGCAGGGCGATGTCGATCGGGTTGCGTTCGGCGATCAGCTTCATGTCGCCGAAGAGGCAGGTGTCGCCGGCGTGGTAGATCGTCTTGCCGCCGATGTTGATCAGCATCCCGGCGGGGTTGCCGATCACGGTGCCGTCGGGCAGCGTGTTGGTGTGCCAGGCGGGCACGAACTTGATCCACCCCCAGTCGAAGGTGACGGTGCCGCCGAAGTTCGGGTCGCTGACGTTCTCGATCCCCTGCTCGCCGAGCCAGTTGGCGATCTCCACCAGGGCGACGCACTGGGCGCCGGTCCGTTTGGCGACCGGGACGAGGTCGGCGACGTGATCGGCGTGGCCGTGGCTGGCGGCGATGACGGTCGCGCTCACCTCCTCGGCGGTGGCGTCGGCAACCGGGTTGTTCGGCTTGAGGAAGGGGTCGGTGAGGACGACGGTGTCGCCCTCGGTGATCTCGAAGCAGGACTGGCCGTGGAACTTGATCTCCATCTCAGGTGCCTCCATTCGGTTCGGGTCGGCGCGTCTCGTCGCGCTCTGGATCGCTACGCAGCTCCTCGTTCAGTGCCCACCCGACCGCGACGCCGACCATCATTCCCATGCGCGCCTCCTCGGCGAGCAGGGCACGGACGGCGGCGATCCGCTCGTCCGGGTCGGGCACGGTGGCGGCGCGCAGGGTCTCGTTTTCGTGGGGCTCGCCGAACCAGCCGCCCTCGGCGAGCGCCGCCGCCAGCACCTTCTGCAGCTGCGGCGCGGCCTGGGCGACGATCCGCTCCGCCGCGGCGAAGCGCTCCGGGTCCATGAGCCGCTCGATCGCGGTCTCGAGCTCCTGCTCGTCGGGCACGGGCGGAGACTAGACGACCCGCGAGCTCGCCCCGCCCGCCCTACTCCTTGTGGTGCAGGGTCGTGGCCGCGAGGCCGGCCAGGCCGCCGACCGCACCGCCGACCAGGCAGGCGAAGAAGTTCGCGGTCGGGGCGAAGAGCGGCAGCGCGATCAGCACCGCGGCGGCGACCACCACCCCGATCACGTCGTACTCTTCGTCGATCGCGCCGTGGGCCTCGGCGCGCCGGATCGCGAACCAGGCCGCGACGGCGCCGAGCGCCATCCCGTTGCCGCCCGCGATCACCGTCACGTCGCCCTTGGCCGCCGCGATCCCACCCGCCGCGAGCACCCCGAGCGCCCCGCAGGCAAGCAGCAGCACCGCCGTCGGCGCCGAACCGAGCCGCCGCTCCACCCCGGTCGCGAAAATCGCCAGCCCGACCGCGACGACGAAGAGGTAACCGACGTCGACGTAGGCGAAGGGCGCGGTCAGGTAGCGCCACCACTCGTCGCCGATCGGGACGATCAACCCGCCGTAGGTCGACAGCGGGTCCCCGGTCGCCTTCTGGATCAGCAGCAGGATCGCCGAGCCGAGGATCACGGTCAGCGTCGCGTAGGGACGGAAGGTGTCGGAGCGGGCGAACGTCACCGACCGGCGCGCCGGCCGCGGAATGCGCAGGCGGCGCCGGCGCTTCGGCCGTTGAGCCTCGAACTGGTCCCCGCGCCGCTCCAGCTTCGGCGCCCGCTTGCGCAGTCGCGCGCCGCAATACGGGCACTCCGTCACATACGGACTGACCTCCGAACCGCAGTTCTTGCAGATGACGCTGAGCTCAGTCTCACTCATGGGCTCATCCGAGGATACCCGCCGGCCGGGCTCCCCATGGTCGGTTCCGCTGCCATACTGGCGATCCACCCTTATTCGAGGAGGAATCACAGTGGAGTTGAAGAGCTTGACCGAGCAGAAATCGCTGCTCGCGACGCTTCCGCCCGGCAAACGAGCCCGTCTTTACCGCCTTCTGTATGAGTTCGGTCCGGGTAACGGCACGCTGATGCTGCTGCCGATCGACCAGGGCATCGAGCACGGCCCGCGGGACTTCTTCCCCAACCCCGCCTCCAAGGACCCGGACTACCAGTTCAGCCTGGCGGCCGAGGCCGGCTATTCGGCGCTGGCCTGCCAGATCGGCATGGCCGAGAAGGACTACCCCGACTACGCGGGCCGGGTGCCGCTGATCCTCAAGGTCAACGGCAAGACCGACATCCCGAGCTCCGCCCGCGCGTTCTCCAGCTGCAACGCGAGCGTCGAGGACGGCGTGCGGCTCGGCGCCGACGCGATCGGCTACACGCTCTACGTCGGCTCCCCGCGCCAGGACGAGGACCTCGCCCAGCTCCGCGGCGTGCGCGAGGAATGCGACCGCTACGGCATGCCGCTGGTCGTCTGGTCCTACCCGCGCGGCGAAGCGGTCGAGTCGAAGGGCGGCCAGAACTCCTTCTACGCGATCGATTACGCGGCGCGCATGGCGATGGAGATGGGTGCCGACATCGTCAAGCTCAACATGCCGAAGATCGACCCGGACAAGGACAAGGACGCCCCGGCGCCCTACAACGAGATGCAGGTCGACCAGCAGGAGGCGATCCGCCAGTGCGTCGAGTCGGCGGGCCGGTCCCTCGTGGTCCTCTCCGGCGGCTCCAAGGCCGACGACGAGACGGTGCTGCGCAACACCCGCGAGGTGATGGAGGCGGGCGGCAGCGGCGTCATCTTCGGCCGCAACGTCTGGCAGCGCGAGCACGACGAGGCGCTGTCGATCATCGAGCAGATCAAGGAAAGCCTGCTCGCGAACGTCCGCCGCACGCCCTAGTTGCGGCTTTTCCCTCCCGCGCGGGGGGAGTGATCGCACCCCCGCCCGCCTTGGGCGGGGGTGACGGGACGCGGGAGCATCGCCCTGCTGTTGATCGCCGCGGCGATCCTCCTGCGGCCCTGGGACCTGGGCGGCGCGCCTGACCCGGGCGCGCCGCGCCATCTCAGCGGCCGGGTCGTGCGGGCGGTCGACGGCGACACGCTCGAAGTCGCGATCGACGGCGCCGGGACCGAGACGGTGCGGCTGATCGGCGTCGACACGCCCGAGACCGTGAAGCCGGGCACGCCCGTCCAATGCTTCGGCCCACAGGCGTCCCACTTCGAGCACGAACGCGTCGAAGGGCGTCACGTGCGCCTGCTGACCGGCGTCGAACCGCGCGACGCCTACGGCAGGCTGCTCGCCTACGTCTGGGTCGAGGAGGGCCGTCGGCGCCCGCGCTTCCTCGAGGCGGCGCTGCTGCGCCGCGGCCTCGCCCGCACGCTCGCCTTCCGTCCGAACGACCGTTTCGCCCGGCGGTTCGAAGAACTCGAGCAAAAGGCCGCGCAAGCAGGGAAAGGGCTTTGGAATGCGTGTTGAGGCTCGCCGCCCATCGGCAGGACGGGAGCGGATCGTGAGCCTTGCAAGATCCTTTGCTACGGTCCCACGCGGCCCCAGCGGGGGCTTTTCCGTTATGAAGATGAAACAGAGCATCTCCCAGTTCGAGTCGGCTTTCGAACAGGAGACTTCACTCGAGCGCCGCCGTCGCGAGCAGCTTCGGCGCCGGGCCGCCAACCGGTCCCGCGCCCGCCGGATCGAACGCACCCAGCACCACGGCTCGGTCCGCTTCAGCGTGCTGGCGATCTGCCTCACGGTGACCGTGATCGTCGTCGCGGTCGCGATGTTCGAGGCCCTCGCGCTCCTGATTTCCTAGTCGCGGCCCGGGCCGGAGCCACTCGCGGGACGCCGGGCGGCCCTGTTTCAATAGACTCGCGCGCCGATGCCACGACGCTCTTTGAAGCCACAACTGAACCAGATCCGTGCCTGGGTCCACCAGGGCCGTACCGATGCCTGGATCGCCCACCAACTCGAAATCTCGGCGACCGAGCTGCGCGAGTTCCGCAGGCAGTACGAACTGTCGCCGGACGACGAGAACGCCGGCTCGGGCGACATCGACCTCCGCGACGAGATCGAAGCGGAGATCGAAG
Source organism: Solirubrobacterales bacterium (assembly GCA_035547475.1). Taxonomy (GTDB): domain Bacteria; phylum Actinomycetota; class Thermoleophilia; order Solirubrobacterales; family 70-9; genus VAYN01. The sequence continues at coordinate 985 of DASZUW010000371.1, read as the reverse complement.
CCGCCACCGCCGAGGAAGAGGCCGAGGAGGCCGACACCGAGGACGAGGGTGACGAGGACGGCGATGACGAGGGCGCGAGCCGCCCGCGCAAACGCCGCCGCCGCGGTCGCCGCGGCGGTCGCGGTCGCCGCAAGGAATACGAGGCGACCTTCGACCACGGCGAAGACGAGGGCTACGGCCTCTGGCTCGACGCCTCGGTCAAGGACAACCCCGTCTACGCCGAGCATTGGGCCGGCAACCGCGACGTCACCGTCCGGATCGAGGCCGACCAGATCGTCATCCGCCGCGCCGGCGGCAATGGCGAGGACGGCGACGACCTCGACGACGACGAGTAGTCGGCGCGCGCGGCGGAGCGCGCACAGCGGTCCCGGGCGCGCGGGACCGCTCAGGCCAGGGTGCGACCACCGGCGAAGTCGCCGGCGCCCCTCAGGTACGCCCAGAAGGCCGCGTCGGCCAGGGTCTGGGCGTCGTCGGCGGCCGCAGGGGCCACTTCGATGGCGATCTGCTGCGCCCAGTCCGTCCCTTCGCCGTAGAGGTCGGCAAGTTCGGCGGCGCTGAAGGTCGGGCCGATGCGGCGGCGCAGCTCGAGTCGGATCGCGCCCACGACGCGGTCGGCGAGGCGGCGCCGGCGCGGGTCGTCGATTTCCCCGAGCGCCCGCGCGCCCTCCTCCCACTGGTACAGCGCGTTGGCGAGTGGATAGGCCATCGCCCGACTGTACCCACCGGCCGCCCTCGGCTGTTGATGGGCCGAAGACCGCTCATATAGAGCGGTCTTCGGCCCATCAACCGGGGGGTGGGGTCAGCGCTTGTGCTTGCAGGGGGCGCTGAGGGCCGGGGCGGTGGTGCGCTTGGCGCCGTTCTGGCCGAGCATCGCGATCCGCGCCTTTCCGGCCGCCTTCCCACAGAGCGAGGTGCTGTTTTCCAGCAGGCTCTTCTCCCCGCCCTTCATCCGCAGGACGAACGAGGCGATCGGGGCATCGGGGAT
>DASZUW010000370.1:0-2249 GCA_035547475.1 Solirubrobacterales bacterium | reverse complement strand
CGATCGTCCCCGTGTCGACCAGGTCGTTGACGGCGACGAACTCGAGGTCGGCCCCCGCCGCGTGTGCCGCGCGGAAGACGTTGCGCCCGATGCGCCCGAACCCGTTGATGCCGACCTTCACTGCCATGAAGTCACCGCCTTTCCGATTGTCGAACGGACGGCGATCCTAAGGTGTTGGTGTGCGTTCGGCACACTGCATGAATCTATGGGTTCACTCGAAAAAGTGATGGTTCGATTCTCCCCATCCGGCTAGCGTCGGAGTGTGGTCGACAGTGTCGAGCGAACCGCCATCGTGGTGGCCGCCGAGGAGATCCTGGCGGCGGGCCTGTGGTGTGTCGTCGAAGTGTGTGTGGACATCCCCGGCCAGGTCTGGGATCGGCGCCTGGTGATCTTCCGCGACGACGGCGAGGGAGTGGCCGACGCCGTTGCCGAGTGGGTGGCGGTGACGCCACGCCTCGACGCACGGCTCGCCGGCTGTGCCCGCGACAGCCTGCACGCCGCCCCGGCCGCGCCGCGCCGGCTCTGTCACCTCGCCCGCAGCTGCTCCTGAAAGCGGGCCAGCGGTTCGCACAGCCCCGGGCGCAGGTCGCGCAGCGCGGCCAGCACCTCGCGTGCGGTCCGCTCCGGCAGCGCCCGGTAGCCGATATGGCGACGGAAGCGAAAGGGGGTCGCGTCGACCAGCTCCTCGAGGCCCAGATCCGGAGCGATCTCGGCGAGCCCGCTGACCTTGAAGCGGCTGCGCAGCCGGGCGACCGCGGCGCCCTTCTCGAGGATCCCGACTCCCGCCAGCCGATCGCCGAAGCAGACCACCGCGATCGCATGCGTAGGCATCCCGGTGGCGCGATCGATCACGGTGAAGTCCCGGTCGGCGCCGCCGCGCGGGTCCGAGCCGGTGCGGGTGATCACCACCGCCGTCACGCCCGGACCCCCACCGTCCGGCGTTCGGCGAGCCGTCGCAGGGTCTCGGCGTCGAGGCTCTCGAAACGGTCCCGCACGAGGTCCGCGCCCCCGAAGTCCTGGCCCGCCGTGTAGTCGTTGGTGACGATCACGCAGGGCAGCCCGGCGCGGACGGCGGCGCGCAGCCCGTTGCCCGAGTCCTCGATCGCGACCGCGGTGCCCGCGCCGCCGCCGAGGAGCCCGAGCGCCAGCAGGTAGGCGTCGGGCTCCGGCTTCAGCGCCGGCGCCTCGCGCCGGGTGACGACGACCTCGAAGGCGACGTCGGCGAACTCGGTGGCCAGCAGGGCTTCGACCCAGTCGGCGCTGCCCGTCGTCGCGACCGCGAGCCGCGCCCCGGCCGCCTTCAGTTCGGCGAGCAGCGCCTTGACGCCGGGCCGCGGCGAGATCTCCCCCGCCCGGACCAGCTCGACGAAGATCTCGGTCTTCGCCCGGTGAAGGCGTCCGGCGAGCTCCGCCGCCGCGACCGCGTCGACCCCGCGCTCCTCCAGGTAGCCGGCCAGTCGACGGCGCCCTCCGGTCACCGCCAGCAGCCGGCCGTAGGTCTCCTCGTCCCAGTGGCAGGGGAGCCCCGCGGCCGCGAAGGCGCGGTTGAAGGCGACGCGGTGGCCGTCGCGCTCGCTGTCGACCAAGGTCCCGTCGACGTCGAAGACCGCCGCCCATCCGGTAGCCATTGTGCGCAATCACACCAGCCCCGCGACCGCCGATCAATCGAAGTTCGGCGCCCTTCCTTAGACCTTTCCCTAAGCGGGCGAGCGGGCCCGCGATCTGCGGCTACACTCAATGCCTCTCCGGGAACCCTTAGCCAAATGGCTATAACTCTTACCCAGCTGACCTCGTTCCTCGCCGTCGTCCGCGGCGGCTCGGTGACCGCCGCCGCCGACGAGCTGATCGTCACCCAGCCGTCGGTTTCCTCGGCGATCTCGGCGCTCGGCCGGGAGCTCGGGTGCGACCTCTTCGAACGGGTCGGCCGCGGGATCGTGCTGACCGAGGCGGGCACCGCCTTCGTGCCCTACGCCGAAGACGTCGTCGGCCTGCTCGATCGCGGCCGGCAGGCGGTCGGGGAGGTGGCGACGGCGTCGATCCGGCGGCTCCAGATCGCTGCGGTGACGACGGCGGCGGAGTCGTTCGTGCCAGGGCTGATGCGGGAGTTCGCGGAGGCGCACCCGGAGACCGAGCTGTCGCTCGTCGTCGGCAACTACGAAGACGTCGTCGAGCGGGTGCGCACCCATCGCGACGACATCGCCTTCTCGGGGCGGCCGCCGGAGGACGAGCGCCTGGTCGCCGAGCCGGTG
>DASZUW010000369.1:0-4837 GCA_035547475.1 Solirubrobacterales bacterium | reverse complement strand
CCACCCCGCGGGCGTCCGACCGTCGGGTCGGGGCTCCGGGGCGCCCGTGAGGACGCGCGGCGAGTTCTGGCCGCTCAGCGACCAGAACTCCACACCGAGACTCCTGACCGATCGTACGGCCTGCCTTCTGTCGGATCCCGTGCGGGAGACGCCACACCTCCGCCCGGGCCTGGTCGCCTCGTGACGAAGGCGCCGGGAAGGCGCCGGGGACGTGACGCTTCCTGGGGCCTTCCGTCACATCCAGGGCCGGGATGGAGGGCCCCAGGAGGTGCGGGCGACCTGGGTTAACCCATGCGTAACCCAGGTCGCCCGCGCCTGCGTGCGTGTCGTGCGACACGGACCGAGGCGTGGAGTTTCCGGCGTCTTCGTGACGACGCCTCACCTCGGTGACGGATCCGTGCGACGTCCTTGGGCCTTCCGTCCCTCTCCCGTCACCCCTGCGGCCACGGTCCCTGATCCGCTCCCCACAGACCCGGCGTCCCTTATCCGCCCCTGCGTCGGCCGAAAGGCCCGCGTCCCTCGCCCGTCCCTCGCCGCCTACAGCCCGGCGGCCGGCCTCAGACCTTCAGGCCCCCAACGCGGCCCGCACCTCCGCCACCGCCTGGTCCGGGTCGCGGTAGTGGACCGTGGTGAAGCCGAGGTCGCGGGCCGCTTCGCAGTTGATCTCCAGGTCGTCGACGAAGAGGCAGGACGAGGCGGGGAGGTCGAGGCGCTCCAGGGTGATTTCGTAGATCTGGCGTTCGGGCTTGCGGTAGCCGACGAAGCCGGAGTCGACGACGATCTCGAAGATCTCGTCGACGGGGAGCATGGTGCGCCAGAGGGGCTCCCACTCGCGGACGTTGTTGGTCAGCATCGCCATGCGGTGGCCGGAGCGGCGGCAGTCGCGCATGAGGTCGATCATCGGCTCGTTGGGGTCGAGCGCCTCGAAGAAGACCTCGCGGAAGCGGTGCAGCTCGGGGCGGTGGCCGAGGAGCGGCTCGAGGCCGTCGCGGAGCGTGTCGAGGAACCGCGCTTCGGTGACGTCCCCGCGCTCCAGCTTGAAGAGCGGGTTCTCACCGTCGCCCGCCGCGGCCACGGCGCGCATCGCGTTGCCGAAGTCCTCCGCCGAGATCCCGTGCGCGTCCTGCATGGCGAGGAAGGAGTTCATCAGCGGCGTCGTCAGGACGCCGCCGAAATCGGAGACGACGGCCTCGATCCTCGCGCCGGCGCCGGGGCCCGGGGCGCCCCCGGTCTCAGCCACGGGCCCGGGCGATCTCGTAGTGGCCGAGCCCCTCGCGCCCCTTGACCGACCAACGGAAAAAGGCGATTCGGGTCCGCAGCCCGTCGACCTCGGCCTCGACCGCGCTGATCAGCGTGCCGCCGCCGCGGATCGGCGCGCCCGCCTCGGGGTCGAGCCAGAGCTCCAGCGTCGCCCGGCGCTGCACCCCGTCCTCGCCGTATTCGGTCGAGAGGAGCGCCTCCTGGAAGGCGAGCGGCGCCGCGTCGGGGTCGCAGAGCACCGCCAGCAGCGGCTCGTCGCCGTGCCCCTCGCCGGTCGGCGCGGTCCCGCTCAGCGTCAGCAGGCCGCCGTCGTCGAAGACGATGCCGATCGAGCGCCGTATGACCCGGTCCGAGTCCCTGCTCATCGCCAGGCAGCCTATTGTGGGCGGCCCCCCGATGACGATCCGACCCGCCGATCCCGCCCGCGATGCCGCCGCCTGCGCGGCGATCTACGCGCCGAGCGTCGAGTCGACGCCGATCTCCTTCGAGCTCGAGGCGCCCGACGCGAACGAGTTCGCGCGCCGCATCGAGCGCTACTCGGCGACCCACCAGTTCCTCGTCGCCGAGGACGGCGGGAAGGTCGTCGGCTACGCCTACGCCTGTCGCTGGCGCGAGCGCCCCGCCTACGACTGGGCGGTCGAGGTCTCCGTCTACGTCGACCCCGCGCGCACCGGAGAGGGCGTCGGCCGCGCGCTCTACGCCGAGCTGCTGGACCGCCTGCGCGCGCAGGGCTTCCACGTCGCCGTCGCCGGCATCACCCTGCCGAATCCCGCCAGCATCGCCCTGCACGAGCGCATGGGGTTCGAGCCGATCGGCGCCCTGCGCGAGGTCGGCTGGAAGCTCGGCGCCTGGCACGACGTCGGCTACTGGCAGCTTCTCCTCGCGCCCGACCGCGCCGACCCCCCGCCGCCGCCGCGCCCGCCGGGGCCGACCACCTGACCCGGGTACCATCTGCCCATGGCAGATCAAGAGCAGCAGCCGACTCAAGAGCAGCCGAACGCCGCCGCGCCGCCCGCCGACGGCCCGGTCAGCCACCCCGAAGTGGTGACCGAGGAAGACGTCTACGAGGCGCTCGAGGAGGTCATCGACCCCGAGCTGGGCCTCGACTTCGTCTCCCTCGGCCTCGTCTACGACGTCGCGATCGAGGACCAGGACGTCTACGTCACCTTCACCCTGACCACGCCCGCCTGTCCGATCGGCCCCCAGGTCACCGAGCAGATGCGCGAGTTCGTCGGCGACCTCCCCGGCGTCTCCGCCGTCCACCCGAAGATGGTCTTCGATCCCGCCTGGTCGCCGGAAATGATGTCCGAGGACGCGAAGTTCGCGCTCGGCTTCTGAGGGCCCCGAGCGCCTGATCGAGCGCATCGGCGACTCGTTCGCCGCGACCGTCCGGTTCCGGTTCCGGCCGCCGACGCGCTGACCGACCCCACCTCTCCCCAGAGGCCTTACGCCCTTGTGCCCGACCGCCACCCGTGGTGGCGTCGACCGCCCGCGCTGCCCTCATGCAAGTCCACTCATAAGACTTGACACGTCCACACTCATATTTCATAATCGACGCACAAGCAGCAAGAGACCCCCGGACCGATGGGGGCAGCAAAGAGGAGGACAGTGAGATGGCAATCGTGAGATGGGACCCGGGGCGCGACCTGGATGCCCTGCAGGGTGACGTGAACCGGCTCTTCGACAGCTTCTTCGGCCGTCGTGAGGGCGGTCAGGGGAGCAACGCGCGCCGTTGGGTGCCGCCGATGGATTTGGCCGAGACCGACGATCAGTTGGTGCTGCGGGCCGACCTTCCGGGCCTGGAGCGCGGCGACATCGAGATCGAGGTGAAGGACAACGTGCTGACGATCTCCGGTGAGCGCCAGGCCGAGCACGAGAAGAAGGGCGAGGGATACCACCGCGTCGAGCGCTCGTTCGGACGCTTCTCCCGCTCGCTCGGGCTGCCGCGAGGCCTCGACCCGAAGAGCGTGACGGCGAGCTTCGAGAACGGCGTGCTCGAGGTGCGGATGCCGAAGCCGGAGGAGCGCAAGGCGACCCGGATCGAGATCGCGACCGCGGCCCGCGCCCACGAGGACGGAACCGAGCCGGCGCAGGTCGAGGGCGCCGAGGAGTCCGCCGAGCACGCGACCGAGTCCGAGCCGGTCGGCGCCGCGGCCTAGGGCCGAGTCCACATACGCTGCGGGCGTGCGCGACGACCCGCAGCGACTCAGCTTCACGATCGACGCCCGCGACGGGGCCGCCCGCGCGGGCGTCGTCATGACCGCCCACGGCCCGATCGAGACGCCGACCTTCATCCCGCTGGCGACCAAGGGGTCGGTGCGGGGGATGGACGTCGACGAGGTCGCGGCGCTCGGCTACCAGCTCATCCTCGGCAACACCTACCACCTGTTCGTCTCGCCGGGGCCGGAGCGGATCGCCGCCGCCGGCGGCCTGCACGGCTTCATGAGCTGGGACCGGGCGCTGATCACCGACTCCGGCGGCTTCCAGGTCTTCTCGCTCGCCCACGGCGGGGTCGCCGACGAGGTGAAGGGGAGCGGCCGCTCCGGCGACCACGGCTCCGAGGTCGAGATCACCGAGGAGGGCGCCCGCTTCCGCTCGCCCCGCGACGGCCGCGAGCTCTTCATCTCCCCGGAGGTCTCGATGGAGGTGCAGGCGGCGCTCGGCGCCGACATCGCGCTCGCCTTCGACGAGTGCACGCCCTTCCACGCCGACCGCGACTACACCGCCCGCTCGACCGAGCGCACCCACCGCTGGCTCGACCGCTGCATCGCCTGGCACGAGGCGCACGGCCCGCGCGAGCAGGCCCTCTTCGGGATCGTCCAGGGCGGCACCCACGAGGACCTGCGGCGCGAATCGGCCGCCTACGTCGCGGCGGCGGGCGTCGACGGCCTCGCGATCGGCGGCACCCTCGGCCGCGACAAGGAGGAGATGGCCGCCGTGCTGGCGATGACCGCGCCGCTTCTGCCCGAGGCGGCGGCGAAGCACCTCCTCGGCATCGGCGAGGTCGACGACCTGCTCGGCGGCATCGCCCTCGGCCTCGACGTCTTCGACTGCGCCGTGCCCACCCGCCTCGCCCGCCACGGCGTCGCGCTGGCGCCGGACCCGGAGACCCGCTGGCGCCTCGACCTGCGCAAGGGCCGCCACGTCGGCGACCGCTCGCCGCTGGTCGAGGGCTGCCCGTGCCCCGCCTGCACCCGTCACACCCGCGACTACATCTCCTATCTCTCTCGTGCGGAAGAACTGACGGCGGTCCGCCTGATCGTCCTCCACAACCTCACCTACATGCGCGAGCTCACGACCCACGCGAGGCGGGCGATCCAGGCGGGCCGCTTCGACGCCTACCGCGCCGCGGTCCTCGCCGGCGCCGCCCCTTGGGAGGCCGGCGCGCCGGTGACCTGACCGCTATTCCTTGTTCTTGGAGACGAGGCCCTTGAATTCTTCGACGACCTTGTCGACGGTGTCGCCGGCCACCTTGGAGATGTGGACGCCGGCGGCCTTGTCGGTGGTCAGGATCACGCCGGTCGCCACCGCGCCCGCGACGAGGATGAGGGCGATCAGGGCGAGCACGAAGCGCAGG
>DASZUW010000368.1:0-7587 GCA_035547475.1 Solirubrobacterales bacterium | reverse complement strand
GAGAGGCGCGCCGCCGCGTCCTCGGTCAGCGCCTCGGCGCTCGGGTAGAGCATGTAGGCGTAGGAGCTCTCCTTGGAGCGGCCGACCCGGCCGCGGATCTGGTAGGCCTGGCTCAGCCCGAGCTGGTCGGCGCGCTCGACGATCAGCGTGTTGGCGGTCGGGATGTCGAGGCCGGACTCGATGATCGTCGTCGTCACCAGGACGTCGGCATCGCCGCGCAGGAAGGCGAGCATCGTCTCCTCCAGCGTGTGCTCGTCCATCTGCCCGTGCGCTTCGAGGAAGCGGGCGTTCGGCACCAGGCCGCGGAGGCGCTCGGCGACCTCGAAGAGCGAGTCGATCCGGTTGTGGAGGACGAAGGCCTGGCCGCCGCGCTCTACCTCCCGCGAGATCGCCTTCCTCACCAGCCCCTCGTCGTAGGGGCCGACGTAGGTGCGGACCGGGCGACGGCCCTCGGGTGGCGTCTCGATCACGGAGATGTCACGTAGCCCCGCCAGGCTCATCTGCAGCGTGCGCGGGATCGGCGTCGCCGACATCGTCAAGACGTCGACTTTCAGTTTCAACTGGCGCAGCAGCTCCTTCTGTTTGACGCCGAAGCGCTGCTCCTCGTCGACGATCACCAGGCCGAGCTGCTTGGCGCGGACGTCCCGCGAGAGCAGGCGGTGGGTGCCGATCAGGATGTCGACCTTGCCCGCCTCGAAGTCGGCGAGCACCGCTTTCGTCTCGGCGGCCGGGCGCAGGCGGGAGATGCCCTCGACCCGGAACGGAAGGTCGGCGAGGCGCTCACGGAAGGTTCCCCAGTGCTGCTGGGCGAGGATCGTCGTCGGCACCAGCATCATCACCTGGAGGCCGTCGGCGGCGCACTTGACCGCGGCGCGCAGCGCCACCTCGGTCTTGCCGAAGCCGACGTCGCCGCAGACCAACCGGTCCATCGGCCGCTCCGATTCCATGTCGCCCTTCACGGCTTCGATCGCCTCGATCTGATCGGCGGTCTCGCGGTAGGGGAAGTTCGACTCCAGCTCGATCTGCCACTCGCCGTCGGGCGGGAAGGCGTGGCCCTTGCGCGCTTTGCGCTCGGCGTAGAGGTTCAGCAGTTCGCCCGCCAGCGCGCCCGCGGCTTTGCGCGCCCGCGCCTTGAGGTTCTGCCAGCGTTTGCCGCCGAGGGCCGAGAGTGTCGGTTCGCCGCCCGCGCCGACGTAGCGGGAGAGCTTCGCCAGCTGTTCGGTGGGGACGTAGACGCGGTCCTCGCCCTTGTATTCGAGGTAGAGGTAGTCGCGGGTCACGCCGCCGATCTCGCGCGTCTCGAAGCCGGCGAAGCGGGCGACGCCGTGGTCCTCGTGGACGACGTAGTCGCCGACCCGCAGCTCGGAGAAGGCGAGGCGACCGCGTCCACCGCCGGTCGCGGGCGTCTCCTCGGCGCGGCGGCGCCGGTGGACGAGGCGGCGGAACGGATAGACTGCGAGTTTCAGCTCCGGCGCGACGAAGCCCTCGCGCAGGCGCGCCTCGGCGAAGGAGAGGCCCGGGTCGGGGCTGAGGTGGCCGCCTTCGAGGATCCGCGCCTCGAGGCGGTCGAGCCCGTAGCGGGCGCGCTCGGCCTCCCCCATCGAGTCGAAGGCGACCACGGTGCGATAGCCGGAGCGCACGAGTTTCTCCAGCTCCGACTCGGCCTCCTTGATCGAGCGGGCGGGGCTCTCGGCGCGCGCGGCGCAGAAGGCGTCGGCGTCGTCCTCGCCGACCGCGGTCAGCGAGAGCGCGGCGCGCGCGGCGAGCGGCTCGGCGACGTCGACGTAGAGGCGGCGCGCGTCCTCGTCCTTCATCGAGGTCGTCGCGTCCTCCCAGACGTCGCGCAGCGCGGGCTCGACGTCCTCGGGGGCGGCGAGGACGACGGCGGCGTTGCCGGGGACGAGGTCGAGCGGGGCGCGGAACTGGTCCAGCGGCAGCAGCTCGCCGAGGTCGGTGGCGCCCGGCTCGCCTTCGGCGGCCTCGAGCGCGGCGAGGGCGGCGAGCTCGCGGTGGTCGGCGTCGAGCTCCGCCGCCGGGGCGAGCTCGACCACCTCGGCGTCGCCGAGGCTGCGCTGCGTGAAGGTAGAGAACCAGCGCATCGACTCGACCTCGTCGCCGAAGAGCTCCACCCGCACCGCCCGTTCCTCGGTGGCCGGGTAGACGTCGAGGATGCCGCCGCGGACGGCGAACTGGCCGCGTTCCTCGACCTGCTCGGCGCGTTCGTAGCCCGCCGCGACGAGGTCCTCGGCGACGGCGCCGAGGTCGATCTCGTCGCCCTTGGCGATTTCGAAGCCCGCCGGGCGCAGCGAGGCATCCGGCACCGCCTCGGCGAGGGCGACGGCGGAGGCGACGACGATCGCGTCGGCTTCCCGCGAGAGCGCGTCGAGCGCGTCGATCCGCAGGCCGACGAGGTGCGGCGGCGGGGTCACGCTCGACGCGTAGCCGGTCCCCCGCGAGGGGTAGAAGCGGACGCGCCGCGGCGCCAGGTAGGCGCGCAGGTCGGCGGCGAGGTCGCGCGCGGCGCGGTCGTCGGCGGCGACGAGCAGCGCCGGGCGCCCGGCGAGCCCGCGGTCGTCCTCCAGCAGCGCCGCGAGCAGCAGCGGCCGCAGCGTCTGCGAGGCGCGCAGCGAGATCCCCGCGCCGCCGTCGGCGGCCGCGAGCACCTCGGCGGCGAGCGCGTGGACGCGCTCGTTCTCGGCGGCAAGGTCTAGGAGGGGACGGAGGCTCATGGCACGCAGGACGCCCAGATCCACCGATCCGGCCGCGTGATCCCAGTTTACGAACCGACCACCCCGCCCCACGTTGATGGGCCGAAAACTCCTCTATATCAGGAGTTTTCGGCCCATCAACATCGTCAGTACGGGAAGCCGGGGCCGTTGCGGACGTGCTCGACCTGGCCGATGCCCTCGGCGGCGGAGCGGCCCTCGATGTCGTCCCACTCGTGGAGCATGCGCTTCAGGCGGGCGACCGACTCGGGCGGGTGGGCGGCGACGGAGGCGGCGAGGGCGAGGGCCGACTCCTCCGTCGCGGCGGCGGGGGCGACGCGGTTGACCAGGCCGAGGCGGAGGGCCTCGTCGGGGCCGACCGTGCGCGAGGTGAGCAGGAGGTACTTGGCGGCGGCGAGGCCGCAGAGGGTGACGAGGCGGGCCGGGCCGACGGGCATGCCGAGCGCCGCGCCGGGGAAGCGCATCCGCAGGTTGGCGCCGCCGACGCGCAGGTCGCAGGCGATCGCGATCTCGGCGCCGCCGCCGACGACGTCGCCATGGCAGGTCGCCACGGTCGGCTTGGGGAAGGAGACGACCGTGTCGTAGAGGTCGGAGAACATCTCCATCCGCCGCACGTGGCCCTCGTGGTCGAGCTCCTCGCGCACGTCGGCGCCGGCGGAGAAGCCCATGTGGTCGGTCGAGGAGAAGACCAGCACCCGCACCGCCGCGTCGCCCCGCGCCACCGCCAGGTGCTCGAGCAGCTCGCCCAGCATCTGCGTGTTGATCGCGTTCCGCGCCCGTGGCCGGTCGAGCTGGATCAGGGCGACCCCGTCCTCGGCGACCTCGTAGGTGGTGACGGCGGCGGGCTCGGCGGTGTCGCTCATGCGGCGGAACTTATTAGAGGGCGTAGGTGCGGCGCATGAAGCTGTCGAACTGGGGGACCGTGAACGCCGCCAGTCCGCGGGCCGGACTGTAGAGCAGACCTTTGTCGATCAGTCGCGCCCGGATCGGCGCAAGTTGCTCGGAGGTGCGATCCAGGACCCCGGCGACGTCCCTCGTCCTCTGTGGCTCGGGGCCGAGCTCGGCCATCGCCCGCAGGTAGCGCTGCTCCAGATCGCTGGTGCGCTCGGCTCGCACCCGGAAGAACCCGCCGTCGAGCTTCGCCTCCACTGCGGCCCGGGCGACGGCGACGTCCTCGGCGGTGATCGGCGAGGCGCCGACCTGATTCCACAGCGCGCTGCCCCACTCCTGGAGGAAATAGGGGTAGCCGTCCGTGTAGCCGACCACCGCGGCCAGCGCGTCCGGGTCGAACGCGACCCCGAGGCGCGCCGCAGGCTCCGCCAGCGCGGCTTCGGCCTGCTCGTCGGAGAGCCGACCGATCCGGGGAAATTTGAACAGGCGCTCGGCGTAGGACTTCGCCTCTCCGGCCAGCCGCGGCAACTGCGGCAGGCCCGCGCCCACCAGCGTGATCGGCAACTGCCGTTGCACGGTCTTGTGGATTGCCGCGATCAGCGCCTCGAACTCGACTGCCTCGAGAAGCTGAACCTCGTCCAGCAGGAAGACGACCCCCGTGCCGTGATCCTCCGCGGCCTCGCCGAGGGCGACGAAAACGTCGGTCAGGTCCTCGTCGAGGCGGCCGCTGTCGGCCAGGCCCTCGGCCGGCTCCACGTCGAATCCCGCGGTCCAGCCGCCGTCCGACCGGAGGGTCATCTGAAAGGAGCGGAGGACGGCGGCGGCGCGATCGGCCCGCTGCTTCCATCGAGCCATCGGCGCCACCTGCAGCAGCGCTCGCCGCACCAGGTTCGCGATCCGCTCGCCGAAATCGGTGCCTTTCGTGATCTCGGCCTCGACCGTGGTCCAGGCGGCTTCGCGGGCCATCTCCTCGAATTTGGTCAGGAGGACGGTCTTGCCGACTCCCCGCAGACCGGTGATGAGCATCGATTGCTCGGTGTGCCCGTTCAGCAACCGGGCGAGCAGGACGGCGAAAGCCTCAAGCTCCTCGTCGCGTCCGACCAACGCGGGCGGCGTCGCCCCTGCATTGGGCGTGTAGGGGTTGTCCTGCGCGCGCATGCGACGGGATCTTACTTTTCTTTACAGGGTTTAACAAATGTCGTCAAATTCCGTGAAGATTGTAAAGGCACCCTGGTCAGGGGGACAGGCGCTCGACGAGACGTTCCGCCTCGCGGGCGGCCTCGTCGACCAGGGCTTCGACCTCGGCGGGAGGCTCGCGGAAGCGGCCGAGGACCCAGGCGGAGACGATCTCGGGGTCGGTGGAGTCGGGGCGGCCGACGCCGATGCGCACGCGCCAGAAGTCGGCGGAGCCAAAGCCGCGTTTCAGGGACTTGAGGCCGTTGTGGCCGGCCAGGCCGCCGCCCTCGCGGACGCGGATCTCGCCGAAGGGGATGTCGATCTCGTCGTGGAGGACGATCGTGCGCTCCAGGGGCACCTTGAGGGCGCCGCGGGCGGGCCCGGCCGAGTCGCCGACGGCGTTCATGTAGGTGAGGGGCAGGAGGATCGCGACGCGCGGACCGCCGGGGCCGGTGCGCCCTTCCCAGAGCTCGCCCCTGTATTTGGAGCGCGGCCTGCCGAGGTCCCAGCGGCGCGCCAGCTCGCGCGCCACGTCGAAGCCGATGTTGTGGCGGTCGCGGGCGTGCTCGGGCCCGGGATTGCCGAGGCCGACGATCAGGATGCGGTCGCCGTCGCCCTCCCGCCGGCCGAAGAGGGCCACGGCCCCGGACCGGAAGGGCTACTCGCCCTCGGAGTCGCCGCCGGAGTCGCCGTCGCCCTCGCCGGCGTCGCCGCCCTCGGCCTCACCGACCAGTTCGGTCTCCTCCTCGACCTCCGGCGCGGCCTCTTCGACGCGCGGCGGGGAGAGGGTCGCGATCGTGATCTCCTCCGGGTCCTCGACGACGAAGGTGACGCCCTCCGGCGGGGTGACGGCGGAGAGCTGCAGCGTGTCGTTGATCTCCATCGCAGAGACGTCGACGAGGATCTTGTCCGGGATCGCGGTCGGCAGCGCTTCGATCGTGATCTCGCGCGTGACGTGCTCCAGGACGCCGCTCTGTTTGACGCCCGGCGCCTCGTCGGCACCCTCGAGCTCGATCACGACCTCCGCGTGGATCGCCTCGTCGAGTTTGACCTCCTGGAGGTCGATGTGGGTGAGCGTGCCGCGCACCGGGTGGAGCTGCTGCTCCTTGACCACGACCGGGCGGGCTTTGCCGCCGTCGATCGAGAGGTCGAACAGCGCCGCCCCCTCGGCGATCACGTGCCGCACGTCTCGTTCGGAGACCTGGAAGGCGGTTGCCTCGGCCCCACCGGAGTAGACGACGCCGGGGACGAGCCCCTGGCGGCGCATGCGGCGGGCCGACCGCGAGCCGAAATCGGCGCGCGGAGCGACGTTCAGGGTGGTGCGTGCATCAGCCATCGGGTCGGACAGGATAGGGGATCGCCCGCTCCGGGGCGGCTCCGGGGGCGGAAACGCCCGCGTGTGGCAAGCTCTGAGCATGGCCGACGAAGCCAAGATCCCCAAGGGACGCATTCGCCGGTCGGCGAAACTGGGGTCGATCATCGGGGCGCAGGGAGCCCGTTACGCGGGCACGAAGGCCGCCAACGTCGCGCGCTCCGAGGAGGAGGGCAAAGAGCGGCTCGAGCAGCGCCACCTGGAAACGGCGATGAAGATGGTCGGCGCGCTCGGGCAGATGAAGGGCGCCGCGATGAAGCTCGGCCAGTTCGCCTCCTTCATCGACACCGAGTTCATCCCCGAGGAGTACCGCGAGATCTACCAGGAGCAGCTCGGCAAGCTGCGCAGCGAGGCGCCCGCGATGCCTTGGGAGCAGGTCGTCAAGGTGCTGGAAGAGGAGTACGACGGCGAACCGCTCTCCGAGTACTTCGCCGAGATCGACCCCGAGGCGTTCGCCGCCGCCTCGATCGGGCAGGTGCACAAGGCCGAGCTCTTGGACGGGCGGCGGGTGGCGGTGAAGATCCAGTACCCGGGGATCGCCGAGGCGCTGGAGGCCGACCTGCGCAACGCCGGCACGATCGTGCGGCTGGCGCGGGCGATCGCGCCGGGGCTCGACGCGAAGGAGATCGCCGAGGAGCTGCGCGAGCGGGTGATGGAGGAGCTCGACTACGAGTACGAGGCGCAGAACCAGCGCACGTTCTCGCGCGCCTACCGTGAACATCCGTTCATCTACGTGCCGGAAGTCGTGACGCGGATCTCCCGTCGGCGCGTCCTCGTCACCGAGCTGGTCGATGGGATCGGCTTCGACGAGATCAAGGAGCTGCCGCACGCGGAGCGCAGCCGCTTCGGCGAGATCGTCTTCCGCGGCAGCTTCGGCTCGATCTACCACCTACAGCAGTTCAACGCCGACCCCCACCCCGGCAACTACATCCTCATGGACGACGGGCGGGTCGCGTTCCTCGACTTCGGCATGACGAAGAAACTCGACCGCGAGCAGATCCTGCTCGAGCAGCGCGCCTTCGACGCGGCCTCGCGCGACGACCCCGACGCGTTCCGCGCGGCGCTCCACGAACTCGGTTTCGTGAAAAACCCGTCGAAGCTCGACGCCGAACGCCTCCTCGACCACATGCACGCGATCGGCGGCTGGTACGTCGAAGACCGCGAGGTGGAAATCGACGCCCGGATCGTGATGCGGATCATCGAGGCGACGAACGATCCGCGCTCGGAGTACTTCGACCTGATGCGGCGCGAGTCGATCCCCGCCGACGAGCTGATGGGGCGGCGGATGGAGATCGGCGTCGTCGCCGTGCTCGGGCAGCTGCGGGCGAAGCGCAACTGGCACCGGATCCTCTGCGAGTGGGTCTACGCCGATCCGCCCGCCACCGAGCTCGGCCGCCAGGAGTGGGAGTACTTCGAGGAGCG
>DASZUW010000367.1:0-3753 GCA_035547475.1 Solirubrobacterales bacterium | reverse complement strand
AGGGCGAGGAGCGCCGCCGCGCCGTCACCACCTACGGCGTGACGATGGGGCTGGCGGCGGCGGGCGGCCAGCTGATCGGCGGCGTGCTGATCGCGCTCGACCTCTTCGGCCTCGACTGGCGCGCCTGCTACCTCGTCAACGTGCCGATCGGCATCGCCGCCCTGCTGCTCACCCCGCGCGCCGTCCCCGAGTCGCGGGCCGAGGTGGGTCAGCGCCTCGACCTCCTCGGCGCGGCGCTCGCCGCCGCCACCCTGGTCGCGATCGTCCTGCCGCTGGTCGAAGGCCGCCGCCAGGGCTGGCCCGCCTGGACCTTCGCCTCCCTGGGGGCCGCGCTCCCGCTGGCGCTCGCCGTCGTCGCCCGCCAGCGCCGCCTGGCCGCGCGCGGCGGCTCGCCGCTCGTCCACCCGGCGCTCTTCCGCGAGCGCGCCTTCACCGTCGGCGTCCTCGCCTCGGTCGTCTTCTACGCCGGCATGGCCGCCTTCTTCCTCGTCCTCGCCGTCTACCTGCAGGAGGGGTGCGGGCTCAGCGCGCTCGACTCCGGCCTCGTCTTCACCGCGCTGGCGACCGGTTACCTGGTCGCCTCGGCGGGCGCCGAAGCGCTGGCGCCGCGCTTCGGCCGCCAGGTGCTGGCGGCGGGCGGGGTGGTGCGCGCCGCCTCGCTCGCCGGCCTGGCCCTGACGGTCGGCGCGATCGGCACCGGCGGCTCGCCGCTCCTGCTCGTCCCGGCGCTTGCCGTGGACGGCATCGGGATGGGGCTGCTGACGGCGCCGCTGGTCGGCACCGTGGTCGGCGCCATGGACCCGCGCCACGCGGGCGCGGCGTCCGGCGTCCTCTCGACCGCCCAGCAGGTCGGCAACACGATCGGGGTCGCGGCGGTCGGCGCGATCTTCTACGGCGCGATCGGCCCCGACGCCGATTACGCGGGCGCCTTCGAGCTGGCGCTGGTCGCGGTGGCCGTCGTCTGCCTCGTCGTCGCGGCGCTGGTCCAGCTCCTCCCGGGGCGGCCCGCGGAGACGGGCCCGGTGACCGTGCGGCCCGAGCCGCGGCTCGACTGACGCGCATTTCAGGCGATTCTCAGACTCGACATTGGAACGGTGGCGATGAGATGATCGCCGCCTTCCATGAACAAACTCGACCTCGGCACCCGACTTCGCGCCCTCCGCTCCGAGCGGGGCCTGTCGCTCAGCCAGCTGGAAGCCGCGACCAGCATCTCCAGCTCGTTCCTCTCCCTGGTCGAGAGCGGCAAGTCCGACATCACGATCAGCCGGCTGGTCCGGCTGGCCGACTTCTTCGACGTCGAGCTGAGCGATCTGGTCGAGGGGAGCCGGGTCGAGCGCCGTCCGTTCGAGGTCATCCGCGACGGCGAGGGCAGCGTCCTCACCTCGACCGCGGAGGGTCTGACGACGCGCTTCCTCGGCCTGCAGCGCTGGCAGCTCTCGCCGCGCGTGACCGACTACGAGGCGGGGGCGACGCTCGACATCGCGGGCGGCGAGGGCGTCGCGCGGGAGATCTTCCACCACCGCGAGCTCTTCATCTACGTCATCAACGGGACCTTCGAGGTGACCGTGCGCGGTGATTCGGTGGAGGTCTCGCGCGGCGACGCCCTCCTGATCCGCGACGGCGCCGACCGCGTCGTCAACGCCGGCCGGCGCCCTGGCCGCCTGCTGATCGTCGGCGTCACGCTCGGTTCCTGACGCCGGCGCGCGCCGCTACGGGCGCACCTTCATGAACGAGGCGCCGACCTGCTGCCAGCCGTCCTTCTGCTTCACGAACCACGTCACCTTGACCGAGAACCGCCGGCGGATCCCGCTCACCTTGAACGGGTAGGCCTTGTGGGCCGTCGGCGCGAGCTTCGCGCACTTGCCGCCGGTCAGCGGCGGCTTGCCGTAGATCCGAAAGCAGGACTTCACCGGGCGCTTGCCGGCGTGGCTTTCGAAGACGAAGGTGCCGCGGAAGAGCAGCGACTTGTCGTAGTGACAGTGCCGTGAGGGCTTGTAGGGCTTCCCGTTGTCGCACGACCCGAAGACCGAGAACTTCGGAGCGGGTTTCGCGGGAGCCGTCGGCGCGGCAAGGAGCGCGATCGAGGCCATGAGGACGAGGGCGGGGAGGGCGAGCTTGCTTTTCATGCCGCGACCATACCCACCCGAT
Organism: Solirubrobacterales bacterium; assembly: GCA_035547475.1. Classification (GTDB taxonomy): domain Bacteria; phylum Actinomycetota; class Thermoleophilia; order Solirubrobacterales; family 70-9; genus VAYN01. The sequence goes on along the minus strand of DASZUW010000367.1, from coordinate 1,605 downwards.
CCGACTGGCTCACCACTAGATTTCCTCGGGTGAGCTCCGTCGACCTTGCCTCGACGGGCTCCGAGGCGGAGCCCGTCCTGAACTTCGGCCACTGGCCGGCGGTGCGGCGCTGCGCGCTCGGGCTCTACTTCGTCGGCTTCGTCGTCTGGAGCTACAACTACGGCATCCCGGTCCAGCGGGAGCTGGTGATCGCCTGGGTCTGCGGCGCGCTCGGCTGCGCCTGCCTCGGGCGGCATCCGCGGGAGATGCTGCAGCTGGTGCTCGACTGGCTGCCGATGGTGGTCGTCCTCGGCGCCTACGACCTCACGCGGGGGGCGGCCGACAGCCTCGGCATCGGCGTCCACTTCCACCCGATGATCGACTTCGACAAGGCGGTGTTCTTCGGCGAGACGCCGACCGAATGGCTCCAGCACCACCTCTACGACCCGAACCGCCTCACCGCCTGGAACGTCTTCTTCACGGTCGTCTATACCAGCTACTTCATCACCCCGTTCGCCCTCGCCGGCTGGCTCTGGGCGCGCGATCGGCCGGCCTACCTGCGCTTCGCCAGGCGGATCGTCACGCTGGCGATCGCCGGGGTGATCACCTACATCCTCTTCCCCGCGGCGCCGCCCTGGCTGGCCGGGCAGGAAGGGCTGCTGGTCGACGTGCACCGGACGACCTCGGAAGGGTGGAAGATCATCGGCGTCGGCACCTCGATCCTCTTCTCCGAAGGGCAGGCGTCGGTGAACCTGGTCGCCGCGGTGCCCTCGCTGCACGCCGCGTTCACGATGCTGGTCGCGCTCGCCCTCTGGAACATGATCCCCTGGCACCGGGCACGGCCGCTGGTCCTGCTCTACCCGGCGGCGATGGGCCTTACCCTGATGGCGACGGGCGAGCACTACTTCTTCGACATCCTGCTCGGGTGGGTCTACGCCGGCGCGGTGATGGCAGGCTGGGCAGCCTGGGAACGGCGACGGGCGGCGCGCCGCGCCGCGGCGAGGCGCGGCGAGGCCCTCGATTCCGCGGGATTTCCATAGGTTTTCTATATTATCCGTATGCCGACGACGAATCGGGACCGCGCCGAGGCGATCGACCTCGTCGCCAACACCCTGTTGGGGCGCGCCGCGCGCCTGACCCGCCTGCTGATGCGAAGCGGAGCCCACAAGCTGTCGCGGACCGAGGTGGGCGTCCTCGCGACCCTCTCCGACGGCCCCCGGCGGATCACCGAACTCGCCCAGACCGAGGCGCTCGCGCAGCCCACCGTCACCCAGCTCGTCGACAAACTCGAGGGTCGCGGCCTCGTCGCCCGCGCCCGCTCGGAGCCCGACGCCCGCGTCGTCATGGTCGAGGTGACTCCCGCCGGCACCGAGGTCTTCGAGGAAGTCCGCAGCGAAATCCGCGCCAACATGCGCGAGGCGCTCGTCGACCTCCCCGATTCCGATCTGACAGACCTGGTCCACGCCGCCGAAACCCTGGGGGACCTGATCGAGACGCTGCTGCCGGTTCGCGGGGGGTAGGCGGGGGCACAGGGCTCGGGCTCGGGCCGTCCACAGGGGTTCGGGACGCCGGCGGGGCGTCCTGGGCGCCTCATGGGGGTCCTGGCAGGCTGTGACCCCCATGAGG
>DASZUW010000366.1:0-2787 GCA_035547475.1 Solirubrobacterales bacterium | reverse complement strand
AGCATCGACCAGGGCGAGCGCCCGCCGCTCATCGCGAAGGCGAAGGTGCCGTGGTCGGCGACCGCGGCCGCGCCGGCGGTGGCGATCAGCTCGGCCGCGCGGCGGGCGGCGGCCTTTTCGTCCGGGGTGACCTCGAGGTCGAGCGGCATCGTCGCGCCCCCTAGTTGTCGCGCTCTTTGTGGCCGCCGAACTGGTAGCGCATCGCCGAAAGGACCTTGTCGCCGAAGTCGCCGAGGTCGCGGGAGTAGAAGCGCTCGTGCAGGGCGGTGGTGAGGACCGGCGTCGGCACGCCCTCCTCGATCGCCGCGATCGAGGTCCAGCGGCCCTCGCCGGAGTCGGAGACGCGGCCGCTGTATTCGGAGAGCTCGGGGCTCTCGGCGAGCGCCGCCGCGGTCAGGTCGAGCAGCCAGGAGCCGACCACCGAGCCGCGCCGCCACACCTCGGCGATCGCCGGGATGTCGAGGTCGAATTCGTAGTACTCGGGCTGGTCGAGCGGCGCCGTCTCGGCGTCGTCGAGGCGTGTCGATTTGCCCGCGTCGGCGTTCGCCAGGACGTTCAGCCCCTCCGCGTAGGCGGCCATGATCCCGTACTCGATCCCGTTGTGGACCATCTTCACGAAGTGGCCGGCGCCGTTCGGGCCGCAGTGCAGGTAGCCCTGCTCGGCGGGGCTCGGGTCGCCGTTCAGGCCCGGCGTGCGCTCCGCGGCCTCGAACCCCGGCGCCAGCGTCTTGAAGATCGGCTCGAGGCGCTCCACCGCCCGGTCGGGCCCGCCGATCATCAGGCAGTAGCCGCGCTCCAGGCCGTAGACGCCGCCGCTCGTCCCGCAGTCGACGTAGTCGATCCCCTTCTCGGCGGCGCGTTTGGCGCGGCGCATGTCGTCGCGGTAGTAGGAGTTGCCGCCGTCGACGATCGCGTCGCCGGCCTCGAGCACCCCTTCCAGCCCCTGCACGGTCTCTTCGGTGATCTTCCCGGCCGGGACCATCACCCAGGCCGAGCGCGGCGGCGTCAGCTTGGCGGCGAAGTCCGCGAGCGAGGAGGAGCCGGTCGCGCCCTCCCCCGACAGCGCCTCGACGGCGTCGGGGTTGACGTCATAGGCGACGATCTTGTGACCGTCCTTCATCAACCGGCGGGCCATATTGGCCCCCATGCGGCCGAGGCCGACGATTCCGAGCTCCATCTCCATCCCTCCTGGTCGCCACTGCTTGCGGGGCGTCCCGCATCCTAGGCGGTAGCCTGCGCGCCACGATGGCGAAACGGACGAAGGGACATGTCGACAGGGCCGCCGACGTCCTGGCGATCTTCGGCATCAGCGGCGACCTGGCGAAGAAAATGACCTTCCGGGCGCTCTACCGGATGCAGAGGGCGGGGGTGCTCGACTGCCCGATCGTCGGCGTCGCCCTCGACGACTGGGACGACGAGGCGCTCCGCGCGCACGCCCGCGAGGCGGTCGAGGCGACGGTGAAGGAGCCCGACGGCGCGGCGCTGGAGGCGATGCTCGCCCGCCTCAGCTACGTGCAGGGGGACTACGCCGACGACGCGACCTTCGCGCGGGTGAAGGAGGCGCTCGGCGACGCCCGGCAGCCGGTCTTCTACCTGGAGATCCCGCCGTCCCTCTTCGCCACCGTGGTGAAGGGGCTCGGCAAGGCGGGGCTCGTCGACCGCGCCCACGTGGTGATCGAGAAGCCGTTCGGCCACGACCTCGAGTCGGCCCGGGCGCTGAACGCCGAACTGTGCCAGGTGCTGGAAGAGGACCAGATCCTCCGCATCGACCACTACCTCGGCAAGGAGCCGGTCCTCGACATCACCTACCTGCGCTTCGCCAACTCGATCCTCGAGCCGGTCTGGAACCGCAACTACATCTCGCACGTGCAGATGACGATCGCCGAGGACTTCGGCGTCGACGACCGCGGCCGCTTCTACGACTCGGTCGGGGCGATGCGCGACGTGGTCCAGAACCACGCGCTGCAGGTGCTGGCGCTGATCGGGATGGAGCCGCCGAGCGCGAACGACCCCGACTCGGTGCGCGACAAGAAGCTCGAGTTCTTCCGCGCGATGCGCGCCGCCGACCCGAACCGCTACGTGCGCGGGCAGTACGACGGCTTCCTCGAGGTCAAGGACGTCGACCCGAAGTCGACGACGGAGACCTTCGCCGCGCTCGAGCTCGAGGTCGACAACTGGCGCTGGAGCGGCGTCCCCTTCTTCATCCGCGCGGGCAAGTGCCTGCCGGAGAAGACCAGCGAAGTGACGGCGGTCTTCCGCCGGCCGCCCCTCCTCGGCATCGGCCACGGCAAGACGCCGGAACCGAACCAGATGACCTTCCGGATCGAGCCGACCCCGGGCTCGCGCATGCGGATGTTCCAGAAACGCGCCACCGACGAGGAGTTCGAGCCCGCCGACCTCGAGGTCCTCTTCGAATCCGAGCCCGGCGCCGACCCCGAGCCCTACGAGCGCCTCCTCGGCGACGCCCTGAACGGCGTCCACACCCTCTTCACCCGCCAGGACGCGATCGAAGAGACCTGGCGGGTCGTCCAGCCCCTCCTCGACCACCCCGGCAAGGTCCACCCCTACGCGAAGGGCAGCTGGGGCCCCGAGGCAGCAAACGAACTGGTGAAGGGCGTGACCCACTGGTCGGAGCCCTGGCTGCCGGGGGTGTAGGGACGGAGGCTGGAGGCGGGACGCCGGCTGGCGCCTCGGGGGTTTGCGGAGGGGGCGGGGGTTCGGGACGCCTGGAAGCTGTCGCCCGGGGCGGGGGTTCGGGGGGCGGGGAAGCTGGCGCCCCGGGCGGCG
>DASZUW010000365.1:0-2562 GCA_035547475.1 Solirubrobacterales bacterium | reverse complement strand
GGGCGCGCCCGCGAGGCGATTCGCTCCGGGGGCCCGGCGCCGGACCCCGCCGCGCTCGTCGACGCGGTCGCCGCCCGGGCGGCGCGGCTCGCGGCGCCATCGCTGCGGCCGGTGATCAACGCGACCGGCGTCGTCCTCCACACGAACCTCGGCCGGGCGCCGCTGCCGGCGGCGGCGGTCGAGCGGGTGGCGGCGCTCGCCGCCGGCTACAGCAACCTCGAGTACGACCTGGAAAGCGGCCGCCGGGGCAGCCGCGCCGCCCACCTCGAGCCGCTGCTGCGCGAGCTGGGCGGCGCCGAGGCGGCGCTCGCCGTCAACAACAACGCGGCGGCGGTGATGCTGGCGCTGGCGGCGCTGGCCGGCGACGGCGAGGTGGTGGTGAGCCGCGGCCAGCTGGTCGAGATCGGCGGCTCCTTCCGCATCCCCGACATCCTCGCCCAGTCGGGCGCGACCCTGGTCGAGGTCGGGACCACCAACCGCACCCGGCTCGCCGACTACGCGGCGGCGATCACCGACCGCACCACGGCGATCCTCCGCGTCCACCAGTCCAACTTCCGCATCGTCGGCTTCACCGAGGAACCGGACGCCGCGGCGCTCGCCGGCCTCGCCCGCGAGCGCGGCCTGGCGATGGTCGACGACCTCGGCTCCGGCGCGCTCGGGGAGGTGCTCGGCGAGCCGACCGTGCGCGCCGCCGTCGCGGCGGGCGCCGACGTCGTCTGTTGCTCGGGCGACAAGCTGCTCGGCGGCCCCCAGGCCGGGATCCTGCTGGGGTGCGCGGAGGCGATCGAGCGCTGCCGCACCCATCCCCTGGCCCGCGCCCTGCGCCTCGATAAGATGCAGATCGCGGCGCTGGAAGCGACGCTGCGCGCCCACCGCGACGGCGGCCCGGCGGCGGTGCCGGCCCTGGCGATGATCGAGGCCCCGGCGGAGGACCTGCGGGCGCGGGCGGAGCGGATGGTCGCCGCGATCGGCGCGGCGGCGGCCCTCGACCGCGAGAGCGGCGCGCCCGGCGGCGGCTCCCTCGCCGACGTGGCGCTGGAGGGGCCGGTCTGCGCGATCGAGCCGGGCGCCGGCGGCGCCGACGGATTGCTCGCGCGGCTGCGCGCGGCCGACCCGCCCGTGATCGCCCGGATCGTCCGCGGCCGCGTCGTGCTCGACCCGCGGACGATGAGCAACGCGGACGCCGACCTCGCCGCCGCCGCGGTCCGCGCCGCGCTCGGCCGGCCGTGACCGCGGCGGCGGAGGATTCCGGCCCCGCGCCGTCGCTCACGGTCGGCACGGCCGGGCACATCGACCACGGCAAGACCGCGCTGGTCCGCGCCCTCACCGGGCGGGACACCGATCGGCTCGTGGAGGAGCGGCGGCGAGGGATGTCGATCGAGCTCGGTTACGCGGAGCTGGCGCTCGGGGAGCGCCGGCTGAGCCTCGTCGACGTCCCCGGGCACGAGCGCTTCGTGCGGACGATGATCGCCGGCGCGAGTGGCATCGACCTCTTCCTCCTGGTCGTCGCCGCCGACGACGGGGTGATGCCGCAGACCCGCGAGCACCTCGCGGTGCTGGCGGCGCTCGGGGTGGGGGTGGGCGTGGTCGCGCTGACGAAGGTGGATCTGGTCGACGCGGAGACGCGCGACCTCGTGGCGGCCGAGGTCGGCGATCTGCTTCCCGGCGCCCCGACCGTGGCGGTGAGCGCGCGGACTGGCGAGGGCGTCGACGCGCTCCGTGGGTCGCTGGCCCGGGCGGCCGGGTGCGTCGACGCGGACCGCGCGACGGGCGGGGGCGGCCTCGATGCGGACCCGGTCCTCCACGTCGACCGCGTCTTCACCGTCGCCGGCCACGGCACGGTGGTGACCGGGACGCTCTGGTCGGGCACGCTGCGGCGGGGGGACCGGGTCGTCGTCCTCCCGGGCGGTAAGGAGGCCCGTATCCGCTCGATCGAGAGCCACGATCGCTCGCTCGACGCGGTCGGGCCGCGGCGGCGCGTCGCGCTCAACCTCGCCGGCCTCGGTCGGGACGAGGTCGAGCGCGGGGACGTCGTGACCGCGCTGGGGGCGGCGCTCGCGCCGACCTACCGGCTCGACGTGTCGCTGGCCGACGGGGCGGAGGCGGTGCTCGGCGAGCGCCGCGTCCAGGTCCACCACGGCACCCGGGAGGCGCCCGCGCGCGTGGTCGACCTCGGCGACGGCGAGGCGCAGCTGCGCCTGGAGCGGCCGCTCTTGGCCCGCCGGGGCGATCGCGTCGTGATCCGACGCATCGCGCCCCCCGACACGCTCGGCGGCGCCGTCGTCCTCGACCCGTCCCCGCGACGACGTTCGGACCGGTCAAGAACCTCCGTGTCGAGTTTGGGCCCTATAGCGACCAAAACTCGACGCGCATCTTCTGCGACGGTGGCGCCGGAGCCCGGGCCGCTCGCGCGGGCGGTGCTGGCCGAGCTCGAAGCAGACGGGGAGCGGCCACGGACGCCCGCCAAGTTGGCGGAGGACCTGGGCGAGTCGCGGCGCGATGTCGAACGGGCGGTCGGGGAGTTGGTCGACGCCGGAGCAGCGGTGCGGTTCAAGGCCGACG
>DASZUW010000364.1:0-9116 GCA_035547475.1 Solirubrobacterales bacterium | reverse complement strand
CGTCAAGCTCAACCAGCGCCCCGCCGACCGGCACCGTCTCTTCGACCTCCGCCAACAGCGCCGTCACGGTCCCGGCCGCCGGCGACTCCACCTCCATGTCGACCTTGTCGGTGGCGATCTCGCAGAGCACGTCCCCCTCGGCGACCGTGTCGCCGACCGCGACCTGCCAGGCGACCACCGTGCCCTCCTCGACCGAGACGCCCATGTGGGGCATCGGGACGATGGTGCCGGTCGCGGTGGGGCTCACGCGTGCACCTTGGCGAGGACCTTGACCTCGTCGCGCGGGTCGGACGCCAGGCGCTCGATTTCCTCGGCGACCTCGCCGAGGGCGATGCGGTTGGTGATCATCACGCTCGGGTCGAGCGCCCCGGAGGCGATCATCGCCGCCACCCGCGGCAGGTCGTTGGCGTAGCCGAGGGTGGCGATGAGCTCCCGCTCGTACAGCACCATGCGGCCCGCGTCGACGGCGACCGGCTTCTTCGGGATGCCGGCGATGACGATGCGCCCGCCGCGCTCGCTCATCTCGAGCGCCGCTTCCAGGGCCGGCGCCGCCCCGGTGCAGTCGACGACGACCCCGGCGCCGCCGCCGGTGAGGCCGCGGACGGCGCGGGCGAAGTCCTTCCTGTCGGGCTCCGGCGCGTGGGTCTCGAAGCCGTGCGCGGCGGCGCGCGCCAGCCGCCCCGGCGAGAGCTCGCAGACCAGCGGGTCGAGCCCCAGCGAGCGGCCGAGCAGCGCCGTCGCCGCCCCGACCGGTCCGTAGCCGATGACGACGAGTCGTTCCCCCGCCCGCGCGTGGCCCCGGTCGAGCGCGTGCAGGCCGACCGCCAGCGGCTCGAGCAGCGCGCCGACGTCGTCGGGCACCGAGTCCGGCAGGCGCACGGCGCAGTAGGCGGGGAAGCGGACGACGGGGGCGAAGGCGCCGTCGGAGGAGAGCCCGATCGAGCCGCTGTAGATGCACTGGTTGTAACGGCCCTCGACGCACGCCTTGCACTCGCCGCAGCGCCAGCAGGCGTCGGCCGAGACGCGGTCGCCGGGCGCCACGTCGTCGACGCCCTCCCCGACCGCGGTGACCACCCCGGAGAACTCGTGGCCGAGCGTCACCGGCGGCTGCTGGCCGGTCAGCGGGTGGGCCTTCTCCGGCCGGATCGCGAAGGGGTGGCGGAACTCCGCCAGGTCGGAGCCGCAGATGCCGCAGTAGGCGACCTCCACCTCGACCATCCCGGGCCCGAGCGGCAGCGACAGCTCGACGTCCTCGAACCGTAGATCGCCCGCGGCGTGCCAGCGCACAGCCTCCACGGGCGGAAATCTAGCACCTGACCGACCGGACGGTCAGTCACGTGCAAGAATGGTTTGGAGGACCCATCAAGGGCGCGCCGCGAGGCGCTCCCGGCGCCACGGGAACGCGCCTAGTGTGGGCCTCGGGACCCGAAACCGAGAGGAGAGAGCTTTGCCGGGAATGGTCTGTGGTGTCGATATCGGCGGAACCTTCACCGACTGCGTGCTGGTGGACGAGGACGGCCGCGTCGCCTACGGCAAGGCGCTCTCCTCGCCCGCCGACAGCTTCAAATCCGGCTTCTTCGGCTCGATCGAGTCGGCCGGCGACCAGCTCGGGCTCGGCGCCGGCGAGCTCTACACGAAGATGGACCGCCTGATCTCCCACGGCTCGACCGTCGCCACCAACATCGTCGTCGAGCGCAAGGGCGCCGCGATCGGCCTGATCACCACGCGCGGCTTCGAGGACACGGTGCGCACCATGCGCGGGCTCGGCCGGCCGACCGGCGAGCCGCCCGAGAACCTCCTGCGCTTCGCCGAAACCCGCAAGCCCGAGCCCTTGGTCCCGATCGAGCGCACCTTCGGCGTGGCCGAGCGGATCGACTCCGACGGCGACGTCGTCGTCGCCCTCGACGAGGAGGCGGTCGCCGCCGCCGCCGACGCGCTCGTCGCCGCCGGAGTCGAGACGATCGCGATCGCCTTCCTCTGGTCGGTCCGCAACGACGCCCACGAGCGCCGGGCCCGCGAGATCGTCGCCGAGCGCGCGCCCGACGTCTTCGTGACGATCTCCAGCGAGATCTCGAAGTCGGTCGGCGAGTACGAGCGCTTCGTCGCCACCCTGATCAACTCCTACGTCGGCCCGGTCACCAGCACCTACCTGCACGGGGTGCAGGACCGCCTCGTCGACGTCGGTTTCGCCGGCGAGCTCCACATCATGCAGTGCCACGGCGGCATGGTCCCGCTCGGGCTCGGCGCCGACCGGCCGATCTTCACGATCGGCTCCGGCCCCGTCGGCGGCCTGATCGGCTGCGCCCGCGTCGCCGACGACCTCGGCCGCCGGGACATCATCGCCTCCGACATGGGCGGGACCTCGTTCGACGTCGGGATCATCAAAGACGGCGAGCCGCTCGCCGCCGACGACACCCTGCTCGGCAAGTGGCGCTACCGCGTCCCCGCGGTCGAGGTGATCTCGATCGGCGCGGGCGGCGGCTCGATCGCCTGGATCGACGAGCTCGGCGGCGGCCTCCGCGTCGGCCCGCAGAGCGCCTCCTCCTTGCCCGGCCCCTGCTGTTACGACCGCGGCGGCGAGGAGCCGACGGTGACCGACGCGGACCTGATCCTCGGCTACATCGCCCCCGAGGCGACCTTCGGCTCCAAGGGCGAGCGGGGCGGCTTCAAGCCCCGCCGCGACCTCGCGGAGAAGGCGATCAAGGAGAAGATCGCCGATCCGCTCGGCCTCTCGGTCACCGATGCCGCCCTCGGCATCGTCGAGGTCGCGAACGCGAAGATGGCGGCGGCGCTGGAGAACGAGATCATCGGCCGCGGCTTCGACCCGCGCGACTTCGTCCTGATGTCCTACGGCGGCGCCGGGCCCTTCCACGCCGCCGGCTACGCCGCCTCTCTCGGCGTCGACACGATCGTCGTCCCCGGCGAGGCCGCCTCGGTCTGGTCGGCGTTCGGGATCTCCCAGGCCGACATACGGTACCAGTACGAATCCTCGGTCGTCCTGATCGAGCCGTTCGACGTCGACCGCGTGCGGCGCTCCTTCGAGGAGCTCGAAGGCCAGGCGCGCGAGGCGCTGAACCAGCGCGAGGACGCCGGCGACTTCGAGTTCCGCCGCTTCGCCCGGATGCGCTTCCAGTGGCAGCGGCACGAGCTCGAGATGAGCTTCCCGGCCGGCGCGATCGACGCCTCGACCCTGGAGGAGGTCAAGCGCGAGTTCGTGGACATCTACACCGACCGTTACGGCGAGGTCGCGCTGCTGCCCGGCGCCGCGGTGGAGATCGTCTCGATCCGGCTCGAGCCGGCGATCGCGATGGGCTCCGAGAACCTCGACCGGCTCGACGTCGCCGAGGGCGAGGAGTTCGCCAAGGGCACCCGTCCCGTCTACTTCGAGCGCGGCGCCGGCGCGGTCGCGGCCGCCGCCTACAACGGCGACGCGATGCCGCTCGGCGAGGTCGTCGAGGGGCCCGCGGTGATCGACCTGGCGATCACCGGGATCGTCGTCCCGCCCGGCACGAAGTGCGAACGACGAGCGACCGGAGATTTCGTGATGACCCTGGGAGGAGCCGAATGACCGTCACCGCCCCCACCGAGCGTCCCGTGCGTCCCGAGGGCTTCTGGGACGGAGTCGACCACGCGTTCAACCCGACCGGGCCGGTGCGGGTGCCGCCGAACCTGACGCTCTCGACCGAGGCGGAGACCGACATCGACCCGATCACCTACGAGGTGGTCCGCCACGGCCTCTGGAACGCGAACGCCGAGCACGTGCGGGAGATCGAGAACCTCGCCGTCTCCCAGATCACGGTCGAGATCCGCGATTTCCAGCCCTGCATCCTCACCGAGGACGCCGAGCTCCTCTACTTCGGCCCCTGCCTCCAGTACATGTCGGGGATGCTCGACATGATGACCCGCTACATCCTCGAACACCGCGGGGAACGGGTCTCCGACGGGGACATGTGGCTCTGCAACGACCCGATCATCGGGACCGCGCACCAGCCCGACGTCGGCCTCATGTGCCCGGTCTTCGTCGACGGCGAGCTCTTCTGCTGGGTCGCCAACATCTCCCACCAGAACGACATCGGCGGCACCGTCCCCGGCTCCTTCTGCCCGAACGCCGAAGACGCCTTCTGGGACCCGCCCAGCTATCCGCCGTTCAAGATCGTCGAGGTAGGCCAGATCGTCCCCGACATGGAGGCGCTCTACCGGCGCTGCTCGCGCACGCCGGAGAACCTCTCGCTCGATCTGCGGGCGACGATCGCCGGCAACAACGCCGCCCGGGCGCGCATCCTCGGCCTGGTCGACAAGTACGGCAAGGGCGTCGTCAAGGGCGTCATGCGGCGGGCGCTCGACGCCTCGCAGCGGGCGATGGAAGCGGCGCTCGCGACGATCCCCGACGGCACCTACTCCGACCGGCTGATCCAGGAGGTCGCCCGCAACGGCGACCGCGGCACCTACCCGGTGCAGACCACGGTCCGCAAGCGCGGCACCGAGCTGATCTGGGACAACGTCGGCACCCACGACCAGGTCGGCTCGATCAACGTCGGCTTCGCCGCCTGGCGCGGGGCGATCCTCGGCGCGATCAACGTGCTGATGCTGCCGGGCCAGATGGGCTGCATCGGCGGCGCCGCGCGGCTCTGCAAGTTCGATCCCGAACCGGGGAAGATCACCTCCCCGGACTGGGGCGCCGCGGTCAGCCCGGCGGGCGTCTACGCGACCGAGACGGCGATCTCGCTCTGCAACGCGTTGGTCTCGAAGATGATGCTCGCCTCCAGCGACGCCAGCCTGCGCGCCAACGCGGTCACCCCCGACGGCGCCCAGTGGCCCTGCCATTTCGTCGCCGGGGAGAACCAGCGCGGCGACTACTACGTCGGCGGCATGGGCGACAACATGCTCGGCGGCGGCGGCGCCACCGCCTGGCGCGACGGCGAATTCGCCAACGGCCACTTCTGGATCCCGGAGGGGCGCGGCCCGAACGTCGAGGCCTATGAGGCCGACTGGCCGATCCTCTACCTCTTCCGCCGCGAGCACGCCGACTCCGGCGGCGCCGGTCGCTCACGCGCCGGCAACGGCGGCGAGATCGCCTACGTCCCGCACAAGGGCGAGTCGTTCCTCGGCCTCGCCACCAACGAGGCGATCCCGAAGACGCCGGGGCTCTTCGGCGGCGACCCCGGCTCGATCATGCGGACGCGGGTGATCCAGGGCTCCGACCTGCGGGCGCGCTTCGCCGCCGGCGAGATGCCGCAGGACCTCGACGAGCTGGCGGGCACCGAGCTCGACATCGGCGGCAAGCCCGACGGCTTCCCGGTCGGCGACGACGACGTCCTCTACTGGAACTGGCTGGCGCCGAGCGGCTACGGCGATCCGCTGACCCGCGACCCGGCGGCGGTGCTGGCCGACGTCGCGGCGGGCGCGGTCAGCGCCCGGACGGCCGACGAGGTCTACGCGGTGAAGCTCGACGAGACGGGCGGCGTCGACCACGAGGCGACGGCGCGGCGGCGCGAGCGCAAGCTGCTCGAACGCCTGCGCGAGTGCGGGGCCGAGCGCGACGCCGTGGCGCCCGCGGTGGAGCCGCCGGCCGGGGCGGAGACGATCGGCGACGCCTACCTGGTCGACCGTGACGAGGGCCTGTTCCGCTGTCACCGCTGCGCGACCTCGCTCGGCCCGCTCGACGGCAACCCGAAGCTGGCGATGGCGAGCCGCGAGCGGCCGACGACCGCGCTCGACCCGAGCTACCCCGACCCGGCGCGGTTCGTCGACCAGGAGGTCGTCTTCCGCGAGTTCTGTTGCCCCGGCTGCGGCGTGCGCCTGGCGACGGAAACCGCCTATCCCGACGAGCCGCCGTTCCACGAGCTGCGGCTGGACTGAGCGATGCCGCTCCCGGACCCGTCCGTCTCGCGCTGGGTGCCGGACCCGGACGCCGAGCCGCCGCTTCGCGACCTCACCGTCGGCCAGCTGCTCGACGAGGCGGTCGCGAAGTGGCCCGACCAGGAAGCGATCGTGTTCTCCGCCTACGACGACCTCGGCGTCGCCGCCCGCTGGACGTACGCCGAGTTCGCCGAACGGGCGCGCCGCGTGGGGAGGGCGCTGATCGCCGCCGGCATCGAACCGGGGGAGCGCTGCGGGATCTGGGCCACCAACCTGCCCGAATGGCTGGAGCTGCAGTTCGGCGCCGCCTACGCCGGCGTCGTGATCGTCCCGATGAACCCGCTCTACCGGGAAAGCGAGGTCGAGTTCGTGCTCGCCAAGGCGGGCGCGGCGGCCTGCTTCGTTTTGCCTGAAGACCGCGGCGCGAGCCTCTGGGACATCGCGGTCTCGGCGACCGCCGCGAACGAGCGCTGCAGGCTCCTGGTCCCGCTCGGCGAGGCACGCGACGGTGCGCCGGGTTGGGAGGAGTGGCTGGCCGCGGGCGACTCGGTGAACGAGGACCTGCTGGAGAAGCGGCGGCGCGCGGTGACCGCGTCCGACACCTCCCAGATCCAGTTCACCTCCGGGACGACCGGCTTCCCGAAGGGCGCCGAGCTGACCCACGGCGGCATCGTGAACAACGCGCGGATCTTCGCCCACAAGGCGACCCTGCGCGAGAACGGCCGTCACTCGAACCCGATGCCCTACTTCCACTGCGGCGGCTGCGTGATGGCGACGCTCGGCCCGATCTACCGCGGCATGGCCCAGCTGCCGGCGATCAAATTCGAGCCGGCGCGCATCGCGCGGACGATCGAGGAGGAGCGCGCGACCTCGACCTCGCTGGTCCCGACGATGATGATCGCGCTGGAAGAGGAGGTGGCGAGGAGCGGCCGCGACCTCTCCAGCCTCGAGGTGGTGGTCGGCGGCGGCTCGCCGGTGCCGCCCGAAGTGATGAACCGCTGGATCGAGCGCTACGGCGTCGGGATGGCGAACACCTACGGGATGACCGAGTGCTCGCCGGTCGTCTGCGAGACGCTTCCCGGCGACCCGGTCGACCTGCAGACGACGACGGTCGGCCCGCCGCTGCCGCACGTCGAAGTGGAGATCGTGGCCCCGGGAACCACCGACGTGGTCCCGATCGGCGAGGAGGGAGAGCTGCGCTCGCGCTCCTCGATGGTGATGAAGGGTTACTGGGACAACCCGGAGGAGACCGCCGCGGCGAAGGACCCGGACGGGTTCATGCGCTCCGGCGACCTGGCGCGGATGGACGCCAACGGCTACGTCTCGATCACCGGGCGGGCGAAGGAGATGATCATCCGCGGCGGCGAGAACATCTTCCCCGCCGAGATCGAGCACGCGGTGCGGGCGCTGCCGCAGGTCGCCGACGTCGCCGTGATCGGGGTGCCCGACGAGCGCTACGGCGAAGTCTGTTGTGCCTACGTGCGGCTCGCCGACGGGGAGACGCTGGAGGCCGAGCAGATGAGGGCGCTCTTGACCGGGAAGATCGCGCGGTACAAGATCCCGGCCCACCTTCGGACGGTCGACCAGCTACCGCTGACCCCGTCGGGCAAGGTGCAGAAGTTCAAGCTGAAGGAGCTGTTCGCGAGTGACGTCTGAGCGCTGGTTCACCGAGTCCGAGCTGGGGGAGATGTCCCGGCCGACGATGGACCGCGCGATCGAGGCGCTCGAGGCGGGGGACGCCGAGGCGGCGCTCGCGCTCTGCAAGGCGATGCGCCACGAGTGGCGCTTCCTCCACGACGTGATGGCGGAGTCGATGCTGGGCCTCGTCACCTACGTGCAGCGCAAGCTCGGCGACGAGGGCGTGGCCGAGGCCTGGGAAGAGAGCCTGCGGCGCGGCTGGAAGCGGGACACCGGCAAGATCCTGGAACGTGACCGGCGCGAGATCGTCGAGGCGCTGGCGGCGACCTGGCGCGCCCACTCGGGGAGCGCGACCGGCCCGAACCCGGGCGCCTTCACGATCACCGAGGACGAGGAGAAGTTCACCTTCGCGATGAACCCGTGCGGGTCGGGGCAACGGCTCTGGCGCAACGGTGCCTACCGCGGCGAGGACCCCTACGGCGTGACCGAAGGGGCGCACGACTGGTCCTACGGGCGGGAGGGCTTCCCCCTCTACTGCACCCACTGCGCGTTCATGAACGAGTTGCTGCCGATCCGCTGGTACGGCGTGCCGCTCTACCCTTCGCGGCCGCCGGAGGAGTTCGATCACGATCCCTGCGTCTGGTACTGGTACAAGGATCCGGCCGACATCCCGGAGGAGCACTGGCGCCGGTACGGGTTCGAGCGCAAAGCCGCCGAAGCGGCCGCGGGCAGTTGAGCTGCGCACTCCTCACCGGAGCCGCCGGGGGGATCGGACGGGCGACTGCGTCGGCGCTCGCGGCGGGAGGGTGGAAGGTCGCCGCCGCCGATCTGCGGGCGCCCGAGGCCACGGTCGATGAGATCCGGGACGCGGGCGGGACGGCGATTGCCGTCGGCTTCGACGTCCGCGACGCAGAGGCGACGCGCGCCGCGTACGAGCGCATCGAGGCGGAGCTCGGCCCGATCGACGCCGTGGTCGCGAACGCCGGCGTCGCCGATCGCCTCGCCCGTGCCGAGAAGATCGACCCGGAGGCGTGGCGGGCCGAACTCGAGGTCAACCTCACCGGCGCCTTCCTCTCGCTGCAGCCGGCGCTCGCCGGCATGAAGGAGCGCGGCGGCGGCCGCGTCGTGGTCGTCTCCTCGATCGCCGCCACCGATGGCCTCGCCGGCCAGGTCGCCTACGCGGCCGCCAAAGCCGGCCTGCTTGGCGTGGTGCGGACGCTGGCCCTGGAGATGGCGACCTCGGGCACCACCGTCAATGCCGTCCTGCCCGGCATGATCGGCACCGAGAAGGTCGAGGCGATGCCCGCCGAGGTCAAGGAGCGCGCCTGCCTCCGAGTCCCGATGCGCCGCTTCGCGTCGCCCGCCGAGGTCGCCTCCGTGATCGCCTTCCTCTGCAGCGAAGCGGCAAGCTACGTGACCGGGGCGTGGGTGCCGGTCGACGGTGGCATCGGCCTCAGCAACCTGACGATGGGGCGGGACGAGTAGCGGGGGCGGGCCATCCACGCCACCGTGCTGCGCCGGCGGCGTGAGGGGTGCGGGGGAGAGGCGTCACAGGGACGTCGCGAAGTCGGAGGCCCCGGAAGCGCGGGCGACCTGCGTATACCTATGCGTAACGCAGG